>JAGUXU010000158.1 GCA_020061685.1 Candidatus Omnitrophota bacterium | reverse complement strand
TTAGAACCTCAATCTCATCGCCAATCCGACCAAACTTGAGACGAGGAACAACTTCAGGAAATACAGGACGAAGAACGCCACTATCGGCGATATGTCTACGGGGCCGAACTGCGGCAGAAATTTCTTTATGGGCGCCAGTATCGGGTCAGTCGTCTTGTATAAGAACTGGACTATCGGGTTAAACGGGTCGGGATTGACCCAACTTATCAGCGCCCGGACTATGACGAGCCAGTATAGGATGGTGATAAGAGCTTCCAGTAGATGAGCGACAGAATATATAAAGTTCCCTAAGATAAACATTTTAGTCCCTCGATAATTCTTTTGAGCGCCGCGCAGCCGCGCGCACCGCCCGTGCCACTGTCTCTTTTATCTTTGCCTTTTCAAACACCGCTATGGCCCGCTCGGTCGTGCCTCCCTTTGAGGTCACGTGCTGCCGCAGTAGCCCGTGCTCATGTCCGGACTCAAGCAGTAATCGCGCGCTGCCCAGCGCCGTCTGCAAGACGAGTTTTTTGGCCGTCTTGTTGTCCATCCCGAGACGGACAGCGGCCCCGATAAGCGCCTCTTTCAAATAGAAGAAATACGCCGGCCCGCTTCCCGAGAGCGCCGTAACCAGATCAAAATACTTCTCGTTTAATTCCACGGCCTCGCCCACGCTTGAGAATATCTCATCGGCTGTCTTTAGGTCTGACTTCGAGGCGTATCTGCCTTTGCAAAGCGCTGATATCCCCTCGCCGACCAGGGCAGGAGTATTGGGCATCACCCTTATGACGCGGGGTTTCCCGCCCAGGGCCTTCTCTATCCTGCGGGTCGTGATCCCCGCGGCGATGGAGATATACAATCTGCCTTTACCGTAAAATGATATCTCTTTTAATACCTCGCCGATATTTTGCGGCTTGACAGCGATGATGACGATATCGCAATGCGTCACGAGCTCCGATACGGACCTTGATATCGGGATAGAGTATTTTTTCCTCGCGCCGGCGCGCCTTGCCGGTTCTTTATCAAAGCCTATCAGCGCCGCCTTTCCGACGGCACGCGAGGAGATGAGCCCGTTTAATATCGCGCTGCCCATGTTCCCCAGCCCTATAATGCCTATCTTCTTACCCCTCAAATATCGCATGGCCTATCCTCACCATATTGGCGCCTTCCTCGACGGCTACCTCAAAGTCCTGCGTCATCCCCATCGAGAGATACCGCATATCCACATTCTTTATCTTCCTGGCGGCTATCGTCTCCGAGATCTCCTTTAATCCCTTAAAATACGGCCTTGCCTGACCGGCTTCCGGGACGATCGGCGCCATCGTCATCAGCCCCATGATCTTTATATGAGGCAATGCCGCCGCTTTCTCTATCAGGGCGATGACTTCCCCGGGCGCGGCGCCGTATTTCGCCGCCTCTTGCGAGGTCTTTACCTCTATCAATATCTCCTGTGTCTTACCGTCAGCGCCCGCGCGCTTGGATATCTCCTCGGCCAACTTCAGCGAATCCACGGAATGTATAAGATCGAATATCCGCACCGCTTCTTTTACTTTATTCGTCTGGAGATGGCCTATAAGGTGCCACCTTGCCCTTCTGCCTATCGCCTTGAATTTCACTTCCGCGTCCTGAACGCGGCTTTCCCCTATATCGGCCGCGCCCGCGGCGAGAGCCTCTTCTATCTGCGGCACGCCTACCGTCTTAGTGACGCAGACTAATATTATACCGTCGGCCCGCCTGCCCGCGCGTTCTGCCGCTTCCTTGATCCTGCTGCGGACAATAATCAAGTTCTCTGGGATCATTAAAAATAGTCGCTGAATATGTCCCGTGCCTTGGCGACCAACCTGCCTATTGGGGTGTTCTCCCACCAGGCCTTCTTACGGACCTTCCTCCTGGCGCCTTCCTGGGCCCAATATTTAATGAGGCCGAGGCATACGATCTGGCCGGGAACGGTGATCCTCATCATCTCCCCGGAAGCGTTGAAGACGTCCTTTACGAGCCCCAACTTGACCGGCATATTCAGGGATAATTCCAGCATCTCAAGGAACCCGCCCATATCGGCAAGTTCGCCGGCCACCACACAGCCCGCCGCGGCTTCCTTGGCAAACGCCATGCGTTTAAGCGTATCGGTTATCTTCTGCGTCAACTCCTTCGCCTTGGGCTCTATCGTATCGTATATCTCCGTCCTGGGTATAGAGCGGTGCGCGGAGCCGACCTTTGATATTATCTTGTCCTCCTCGCTGATAGAGGACCTGTCCAGGGTGGCCTCTCTCTTAAGCACCTCTTCCGCGTATTCGCGAGGCATCTTGAATTTATCCGAGATAAGTTCCGTAAGGTCGCCGCTTCCTATCGGCAGGACCTCGATGGATTTTATATGTCCCGCGTTATAGACGATGATATGCGTGGACGAATAGGATACATAGATAAATATTACCCCTAAGTCCTTCTCTAGTTCTTCAAGGACTGTCTGCGCCGCCGCTATCCCGGATAAGACGATATCCTGTATCTCAAATCCGGCCGTATTTATGGCTCTCCTTAAATTATGTAAATGAGTGATAAGGCCGGTGACGATCTCCATGTCCACCTCAAGCCTTGTGCCGAACATCCCGCTGGGGTCCTTGACGCCGTCCTGCCCGTCAAGGATAAAATCGCGTATTATCGAATGGATTATCTCCCTGTCAAATGGAAGCGCTATCGTCTTGGCGGCTTCGGTCACGCGTTCTATATCGCGGCGGCTTATCTCGTTCTCCTTCTCCGCGATGGTTATGTTCCCCTTCGTATTATAACTGCGTATATTGCTTCCGTCGCAACTCGTTATCAGGGAAAAAGCCTTTGCGCGCGCCATGGATTCCGATTTCTCTATCGCGCGCGAGACCGCCATCGCCACTTCGCTTAGGTCCGATATGGCGCCGCCTTCTATGCCTCTTGAAGGGACCGACGCGGTCCCCTGGATGACGATGTTCCCCTTATCATCTATAGAGCAGATGGCGCAGGTGGTGAGGTTCCCGCTTATGTTCAGGCTCGTTATGTTCTTTCTCTTCTTCATTATTTATTTCTTTTCCGGCTTTGTCTTCATGACTACATCCGTGAACCTGAGGTCTACGGACTCAAGGCGCGACCTGTCTATCTTCGGGTCCTTAAGAATCCTGGCTAAGAGGTCCAGTTTCCTTTCGTATTCGTTATCTCCCAGGACGACGGTGATGCCGTCCATCTTGAAATTGGCCTTCTCCGGATAAGAGAGGTCGACCACGGAAATGACCGAGTCCTTGAACTCTGCCCTTTCCGAGATGAGCGCCAGTATGTTAAGCGCCCTCGCAAGCCTCCGGGACTTGACCGGCTTTCCGACCGTCGGGTTGAATAACTGCGATTCCATGCCTATGACGAGCGGCAATGAATCCGTGTCCTTATCCGAGAGCACCATCCCCTCGAAATCCACCTGATATATCCTGCCCACTTTTATCTTCGCCACCGGCCGCCTATCCCTTATCTTGGCGATGATCCTGTTCGGCAGGTACTTGATTATCTCGACGTCCTGAAATTCGGGATGCGACCGTTTTATCCTGTTCGAGAGCATGACATGGTCGGCGCTGAATATGTTCACGCCCGGCGTCAACTGGAAGAACTCCTTCTTGGCCTCAAACCTTCCGTCTTCGCCCACTTTTATTATCTCTACGGCGCTGCAATCGAAATACGGCGAGGTCTGCAGGAGGCCGTTCAGCCAGACAATCCCGGCTATTACGGCGGCCAGGAATAATAACACGCCGAAGACCGCGAGTTTGTTCTTCTTTAAGAACTCGCCGCCTCCCTTTACGAACTCAAATTGCGCAGCCCTACGTCTTCTTGCCATCTCTATCCGCTGACTTAAGCATCCTTTCACATAATTCCGCGAAACTTATCCCGGCCGCCGACGCGGCTTTCGGGAGAAGGCTAAGCTGCGTCATGCCGGGTATGGTATTTACCTCCAACACGACGGCCCTCTCATCCCTGCTTAATATCATATCCACTCTCGAAAAAGACGCGCAACCGAGGCACTTATGCGCCCTTACGGCCGCGTCCTGCGCCATATCCGATTCCAGTTTCGATATCGGGGCGGGCACTAAATATTCCGTCATGCCGGAAGTATACTTTGCCACCTCATCATAAAATTTGCGCTTGGGGACAAGCTGTATGACAGGCAGGGGCTTATCGTCCAGGATGCCTACCGTAAGTTCTTTCCCCTCGATAAATTCCTCCAATATGACCGCCTCGCCGAAACCGAACGCCTTATCTATCGCCTCTTCCATATCTTCCTGCTTCTCCACTATCGTGACGCCGACCGACGAACCCTGAGCCGACGGCTTGACGACGATCTGTTTGCCGAATCCCAAAGCGGGCCTCGTGCCGTTGGTCAGGACTTCATAGCGGGGCACAAAAAGCTTGTTCTCTTCAAAGAGTTTCCGCGAGGCGACCTTATCCATTCCCAACCGGCTTGCCCTGACCTTAGAGCCCGTATAGGGGATATTTACCTCCTCGAGCATTGACTGTATCTGGCCGTCTTCGCCGAAAGTCCCGTGTAAAGCGATGAAAGCGGTGTCGATGCCCAACGACTTTAATTCTTCTTTCGTGGGCATGCCCAACTCGACGGGTCTGGCGTCGTAACCCCTCTCTAACAGGGCCTCCAGTATCGCCTTCCCCGAGCGGAGGGAAACTTCTCTTTCCGCGGAAGGCCCGCCCATCAGGACGCCTATCCGACCGTAATCTTTCTTCATCAAAATTCTCCGATAAGTTTAACTTCTAATTTTAACATAATTTCACTATCTTTAAAAACTTTTTTTTGAATTTCATCCATAAGGCGCTTCACGTCCGCCGCCTTCGCGTTACCGCGGTTTACTATGAAATTCGCGTGCTTTACGGAGACAACGGCATTGCCCCTGGCCTTTCCCTTAAAGCCCGACTTCTCTATGAGTTCCCATGCAGGCGAGGTACCGGAAGGATTAAGGAATACGCTGCCTGCGCTGGGGAAACCCAGGTCCTGGGTCTTTCTCTTTTTTTCGAAATTCTTATTGATCTCGGCCTCCGCCTCATCTTTGGCTTTTTTCTCCAGCCTCAGTCTTGCCGAGAGAAGGACTATCCCTTTTAGGTTCGAGTCGCGGTATGAGAACTTCAGATCGCTTTTGCCTAATTTTATCTTCTTGAGGTCCTTGACCGCGGTCACCTCTTCTACGAGATCCCCTATCGCCTTTGTCGGCCAGCCCGCATTCATTATCAGGGCGCCGCCGAGGGTGCCCGGGATGCCGGCTAAAAATTCAAGGCCGCCGAGGTCCTTTTCCGCGGCCTTTTTCATCAATTCACGCGTCTTTATACCGCAGCCGGCGGTGAGTGCCTGGTCTTCAAAAACCAAAGCGCCGAAGGCCGGCGCCTCTAAGGACAGGACTATCCCGCGGATGCCTTTATCGCCGACCAGCAATTTGCTGCCACCGCCTATGATAAAAGTATCGATATTATTTTCTCCGGCGTAGCGAAGGACGTTCAAAAGATCGTCTTCGTCTGACGGAGACACCCACGCCTCGGCCGGCCCGCCTATCTTAAAGGCCGTATGGGGGGACATCGGCTCGTCCAATCTGACCGCGCCCTTTACGAAACTTAAGTCTTCTTTTTTGATCTTCGCCATTTCTTCCTTGAGAGCCCCTGCGCCAATTCCTCCGCGATAGAGGTGATATCGCCTGCGCCCATCATCAGGACCATATCGCCGGGCCTGATATCCTTCAGCAGATACTCCTTTAATCCTTCCTTCGGTATATAGACGACGCCCTTGTGGCCGTGGTCTTTTATCTCCTCGTAGATGCTCCTGCCGGAGACGTTCTCCATCTCCTCTTCGGAGGCGGCGTAGATATCCGTAAGTATGACTTTATCGGCCATATCAAAACATCTTCCGAACCTCTCCTTCAAATATTTGGTGCGGGAGAACCGGTGCGGCTGGAACGCGACGATAAGGCGTTTCGGCTTCCAGTTCTTCGCGGCTAGTATCGTCGCCTTTATCTCGGCCGGATGGTGGGCGTAGTCATCTATGACCTTGACGCCGTTTGCCGAATATTTTACCTGGAACCTCCTTGCCGCGCCCGTGAAATCCTCTACCGCTTTCCTTATCGTCCCGAAATCGAGGCCGAGTTCCAGCGCCACGGCGAACGCCCCCATCGCGTTGGAGACATTGTGTATGCCCGGAATGTTTATCGCGGCGCGCCCTAGCCTCTTGCCGCGGTAGACCACCTCGAACTCCGAATGTGAATCGCCCATCTTTACCTTCTCGGGATAAATATGATGCTCCTTAGAGAGGCCGAATGTCACTACCTCGTGAGGATAACCCCGGAGGGCCCGTTTTAAGTTCTCGCAATCGCCGCAGGCGAAAAGTTTGCCGCCCGGTTTTATATTCCCGATGAACTTAAGGTACCACGAGATTATCTCGCCCATATTCCTGTAATAGTCAAGGTGTTCGGCGTCTATGTTCGTGACCACACCGTAGAACGGCTTGAGGTGGACGAACGAGCCGTCGCTCTCGTCCGCCTCTACCACAAAGTATTCCCCTTTCCCGGTCCTGGCGTTGCCTTCCAGGGACTTCACTTCGCCGCCGAGTATCGCCGTCGGGTCGAGCCCTGCCCTGAATAAGATATGGGCGATGAGCGAAGAGGTCGTGGTCTTGCCGTGCGCGCCGGTCACGGCCACACCCTTCCTGCCGTTCATTATAAGGGCGAGCATATCCGCCCTGTGGAGCGTAGTTATCTTTCTGTCGCGCGCGGCTTTTAATTCCGGGTTCTCCGGGGTTATGGACGACGAGAAGACGACGATATCCGCGCCCTTTATGTTCTTAGCGTCGTGGCCCGGATAGAATTTTCCGCCGGCGGCCTCTATCTTCTGCGTTATCTTCGAGGCCTTCGCGTCCGAGCCGCTTACCTTATGGCCCATCTTAAGCAGGACGAGCGCTATCGCGCTCATGCCTATGC
Organism: Candidatus Omnitrophota bacterium; assembly: GCA_020061685.1. Taxonomy (GTDB): domain Bacteria; phylum Omnitrophota; class Gorgyraeia; order Pluralincolimonadales; family Pluralincolimonadaceae; genus JAGUXU01. The sequence goes on along the minus strand of JAGUXU010000158.1, from coordinate 132 downwards.
CGCCTATGCCGATAAAGTGAATATGTTCCCTGCCCTTTAATTTCATTTTTTATATCCTGTGACCAGGTCAGCCAAGCGTGATGCCGCGTCCGGTACGGCGAACCGCTTCGCCGACTCGGATACCGACTTTAA
>JAGUXU010000179.1 GCA_020061685.1 Candidatus Omnitrophota bacterium | reverse complement strand
CCTGGCGATCCTGACCGCGACAGCCATCGCCTCGCCGCCGGTCCTCGCATAACGCACCATTTCCGCCCAGCGATGGATATCCAGCAGTAACCGGCCGAGTTCGACCTCCTCCGGACAATTTAGGGTCGTCATGGAACCCGCGTCTATGGCTTTCTTTACGGCGCCGTCGACATCCTTATCGGCATAGCCCAGGATACAGGCCCCGATGCCCATATAGCTCATATCTATGTATTTATTGCCGTCCAGATCCCAGATCTCGCAACCTTTTGCTTTGCTGTAATAAGCCGGCCATATATCGGGCAGGCTCATCTCGGGACGCTTTGATAACAATTGCGTGCCGCCCGGGATTATTTTTTTCGCCTTCTTGTATAACTCCTGCGATTTTCCCATGTTATTTCCTTTTTCTGCGTTCCGGCTTCACGACCCGGTCTTCTCTCAGGGATCTGGAATAACCCTCGTTGCGCTTTATGCCGCGGTTTATCTTTTCATATTCCGGATGCCTGTTTATAAATCCGATTATCTCATCCATCCCGAAAACGCTGTTCTTCTTATGGAGATTGGCATAGATTATCTTCATGAACTCATAGTCTTTTTTCTCGTCCAGTGTCCATCTTTTTTGAGAAAAGTCTTTACCGCATTCCAGGTTTTCAATCTTGAACGTACCGGGATGCTTCTTCATATAAGGCGTAACATGCTCCCTCTCTGACCGTAACCTGGCATTTTTCCATGTTGCCTTAAGTGCTTTAAACGTAAAAACTTCCACGTCTTCTCCGTCAGGAAAAGTTTCCTTAATGGTATTAGAGGTGTAATCGGCTCTCTTTGACAGGTGCAACCGTATAGTCTTATCGACGATCTTATGGTCTATAAAAGGGCAATCCGCGGTTATCCTTACGATATGGTCGGGCTTTAATAGTTTCGCCGCCTGAAAATACCTGTCTAAAACATCGTCTTCTGAGCCGCGATAAACCCTTATCCCTTTAGCTGAACATAGGCTTGCTATTTTAAGGTCTTCCTTTTTCAGGGTCGTTGCTACAATGGTTTCTTCAACCAGTTTGCTCTTTTTTATTCGTTCTACGACGCCCTCGAGGACCGTCTTATCCCCGAGACGGAACAAGACCTTGCCCGGAAGCCGTAAAGAGCGCATTCTAGCCTGTATTATCGCTAAGATCATTTTTTAAGCCACGTTTATAAATCGCTTTGATCTATATGACTCTTTAGCCGATAGAATAACCTTCAGGACCTGTATGGCTGTGTAAATATCTGTCTTGGAATCCTCTTTTCCATTTAATACGCGAAGAAAATGTTTCATCTCCTCGACATACATCTGATTTAGATCATAATTCTTATCTTCTTTAAAATATCTCCATTTTTTGTCGCCGACTTCATATAATGACACTCTCTTTTCCCTGTAGTCCCATTCAAGCGTCCCTTTTTCGCCATAAAAATAATACTTTTTCCCATAGGGACGCTGGAGATAATCCACGTGTACGCTGCCTATGGTATTGTCCTTGAGTTCCGCGATCGTCTCGGCTATGTCTTCCGTATCTATCCGTAATCCACCGCGTTTACCCGTAAGACAGGCGATCCTTTTGACGGGGTTCAAAAACCATTGTATATAATCGAAATCGTGAGAGTCTAAAAGGATCCCTCCTCCCAAAGACTTATTTGCGCTATAGCCCTTTCGATAATCCTCCCACGGATGCCAATCCGGCAAATACTGTCCTGATATTACGGCAAAAGAAAGAACTCTGCCTATTCTCCCGCTATCCAGTAATTTCTTCATTAATTTAAAACTTGGATGAAATTTAAAATTCGAGCCCATAAAAGTATGGAGCTTTTTCTTCTTCACGGACCGAACAAGTTCGGTCACGCCGTTTAAATTATGGGAAAGTGGCTTTTCGATAAATAGATGAACGCCCTCCCGCGCTATCTTCAGGGCCGCCGGAATGTGATAGATATTCGGGCTGCAGATAACAGCCGCATCATATCTTTCCTTAAGGGCCTCGTCTAATGCCGGATACACCTTGACGTTATATTTCTTTCGTATCTCGCCGGCCCTTTTCCCCGCAGGCTCGACGACCGAGGCCTCTTGAGACAAATAAAGAAGGTTCCTTAAATGCCTCTTGCCTATAGAACCGCCGCCGACTACCAGAAATCTCAATTCAGGTTCCCTCTTAATTTATTTGACCTCGTCTTTCCTTAGGATCTTTTGCAGTGCCTCAACCGTCAGCCAATCTTTGTTGATATCACTGCTGTATTTGAAGCCATGATTCAATGTTTTATGCCCTTTATAATGGTCTTTGGGGTCCCAATAATGGAAAACGGGCAGAATTATATACATCTTACGGTATTCAATGGTATTGTGGGCTTCATCTTCCGGCACTAAGACCTCATGTATCTTCTCGCCCGGCCTTATGCCTATCAACTTATACTTGCAATGAGGCGCGACTGCCTTCGCCAGGTCCATGATCCTTATGCTCGGGATCTTCGGGATAAATATCTCGCCCCCCTGCATCAGGTCCAGGCACTT
>JAGUXU010000163.1 GCA_020061685.1 Candidatus Omnitrophota bacterium | reverse complement strand
TTGACGTCAAGCGCCGCTTTATAAAGCGCTTCTATTATATGGGACGGTGTGGGCAGGTCCGGATCTCCGATACCCAGGTCGACGATATCGCGGCCCCGCGCCTTCGCCTGCCTCTTGGCCTTGTCTATCTCGGCGAAGAGATACGGCGGAAGCTTGGCTAATCTGTCTGAGTATTTCATCTCTCTCATTTAATAGCTCCTAAATGCGTCTATAGCAGTCTCGCATTTACCCCGAGCGCAGCGAGGGGTCTTCTAAAACATCCTGCATATCATACAATCCCGCTTTCTTACCCGCTACGAATTTCGCCGCGGCAAGCGCCCCTTTTGCGAATATGTCGCGCGTCCTGGCGCTGTGCGAAAGCTCTATGGTATCTACCGGGCTCTCAAAGGTCACCTTATGGTCACCCACTATCTCGCCCTGGCGTATCGACTTTATATCGGATACCTCGCGTCCCGATGCCTCTTTGACGAGCTGCGCCAGTTTCTTGGCCGTGCCGGACGGCGCGTCTTTTTTGTGGACATGGTGCGCCTCGAGGATCTTTATTTTATAATCTTTTGATAGTTTCTCCGCCGCCTCTTTCACAAGTTTAAACAAGAGGTTGACGCCTATGGACATGTTCGGCGAGAAAACGATCGGTATATTTTTCGAGGCATCTTTGATCTTTCTTATCTGGTCCTCGGATAGACCCGTCGTGCCAATGACCATCGCTTTTTTATGCCTGATCGCGTAATCAAGGTGCCTTATAGTCGGTTCAGGCGCGGTAAATTCTATCAGCACATCGGCCTCTTTTATATCGTCCGGATCATCCGATACCCTGAACTCATCGGTCTTAAGGCACTGCTTGAGCACCTCTGCCTGCTCTATTCCTATGACCGGCTTCAGGTCCTTGTCGTCTAACGCCAGATTGAATATACGTGTGCCCATCTTTCCGGCGCAGCCGCTTATAGCTAATCTTATCATTTAGAAATCCTTCATCTTGCCTGTCAAGCCGTAATCTTTCAAGGCGGCCACCAGCTTACTTAAATTGTCGTCCGACATGTGGCATAGCGGCAGGCGCAGCTCCGGCTCCACCATCCCCAAAAGCCCCATCGCCGTCTTCACCGGGATCGGGTTCGTCTCGATGAACATCGACCTCGTAAGCGGCAGTAACTTATAATGGAGCTCCCTGGCCTTCTTGGTGTCACCCTTCCTGAAAGCGGCGACCATATCCGCGACATCTCTCGGGGCGATATTCGCTACGACCGAGATGACCCCTACCCCTCCGATAGAAAGTATGGGCAAAGTCAGGATGTCGTCTCCGGAGATAAGGTCAAATTTCTCTCCGCATAGCAGCTTGATCCTCGACATCTGTTCCAAGTTGCCGCTTGATTCCTTTACGCCGACGATATTCTTTATCTGAGCCAATTTGCCGAATGTCTCGGGCTCAATATTGACTGCTGTCCGCGACTGAATATTGTAGGGTATCAGCGGGATCTTTGTTTCCTCGGCTATGGCCTTATAATGGAAATAAAGTCCCCTCTGTGTGGGCTTGTTGTAATAAGGAGAAAGGACCAATGCTGCGTCGGCTCCGGCTTTCTCGGCATGTTTTGTGAGCCTGATCGCCTCAATAGTGTTATTCGAACCCGTCCCGGCGATCACAAAGACTTTTTTGCGGGCGGCCTCGATGACTATCTCTATGACACGCTCGTGCTCTTCCATAGTAAGCGTAGCGGACTCGCCCGTCGTCCCGCACGGGACTATTCCGGAGGTGCCGTTCTTCACGTGAAATTCGACCAGTGCCTTTAATTTCGCCTCGTCCACTTTGCCGTCTTTAAACGGCGTTACCAGTGCGACCATCGAACCTTCAAACATTCGAGATGCCCTCCTTAATTTAAGATATACCGCCCGCAAAAAACTTTACTGGCGCCGCCTTCCAGATAGACATCTTTAAAGGCGTCACCGCTCTTCTTGAAATACACCTTCAATATCTCGCCGCTCTTTGTAAGGCATCTTGCTGGGCTCCTGAAACCCCTTATTGCCGCCGCGATGACCGCGGAAGCGACAACGCCCGTCCCGCAGGCAAGGGTCTCGTCCTCTACGCCGCGTTCATATGTGCGCACTTTCAATAAATTTCCTTTTTGCGGCTCGACAAAATCCGCGTTTGTGCCTCTATGGGCGAAAGCACTGTGATAGCGGACCTTCCGGCCCAGATCTTTCACATCCAAACCGCCTATCTTGTCGGTAAAGATGACCGCGTGCGGGACGCCGGTATTCACAAAGTTGACAGAACGGCCCCTGCCGTCTATAGTAAGGTCCATACCTAGTTTTATATCCTTCGGGTCTGACATCTTAAGGCGTATCCTATCGCCGGAGATCTCTGCCTCTATCACGCCGGCAAGCGTCTCGAATCTCATCTTTTTTCCGGCCAGGCGGTTTTCTTTTGCGTATAAAGCCGCGCAGCGCGCGCCGTTACCGCACATCTCGGCCTCGCTGCCGTCCGAATTTATTATCCGCATCTTGAAATCGGCCCTCTTGGAGGGCTCTAAGACGATAAGCCCGTCCGCGCCCGCGCCGAAATTCCTGTCGCATATCTTCTTTGCGAGACCGGGCAGGCCGGTAATCTTTCTTTTGCGGTTATCTAGCACGACGAAGTCGTTTCCGCTCGCAACCATCTTAGTGAAATCGATATAGGTCATCTCAACTCTTTCGGAATCTTCTCGCCTCTCACGAGGTCCGAATAACTCTCCCTCTCGCGGACGACATAGAATTTCCCTTTTATGACCATGACTTCTGCCGGCCGCGGCCGCGAATTATAATTGCTCGACATCGTGAACCCGTATGCGCCCGCTCCCATGACTGCCAGGAGGTCGCCTCTCTCGACCGGAGGCAGCAACCGGTCCCTGGCCAGGAAATCGCCTGATTCGCAGATAGGCCCGACGACATCCACCTTCTGCGGATGCCTCCCGGCCTCTCTGTCCGTTATCACCGGGACTATATTATGATGCGCCTCATAAAGGCTCGGCCTTATAAGGTCACTCATACCGCCGTCGACGATCACAAATCTCTTCCTCGGTGTGGTCTTATTATACAGGACCTTTGTCACGAGCACACCGCTGTTCCCCGATATGAAACGCCCGGGCTCCAGTATTATCTTCAGGCCCGACCTCTTTAGAAGCGGCAATATCCTCCCCGCGAAACTCCTTGCGGTCTGCGGATGCTCCATAGAATAGATTATCCCGAGCCCGCCGCCGATATTGAAATAGTCCACTGATATCCTGCGGCTTTTTATAAAGGCCAGGACTTTCTTTATGGCTTTCTCAAACGGCGCGGCATCAAGTATCTGGGAACCGATATGTATATGGACCCCTCGTATATTGAGATCAGGATACCTCTTACGCGAGGCGAATATCCCGTAAACGGTCTCGAAATCCAGGCCGAATTTACTTCCCCCTTTGCCGGTCGCCACATAAGCGTGCGTATGGGGGACGACGTCGGGATTTATCCTCAAGGCCACATTTACCCTCTTCCTCAACGAGGCGGCAACGCGCTGTATCTCCTCCAGCTCCTCTTTGGATTCGATATTGAATAATAATATGCCGGCTCTTATCGCGTCTGCTATCTCGTCACGCCTTTTACCTACGCCGGCATAGACTATCTTTTTGGGGTCCGCGCCGACGTGCCTTGCCCTGTAAAGCTCTCCGCCTGAGACTATATCCAGCCCCGCGCCGCTTTTGACCAGTGCGCGCAGGACCGCGAGGTTAGAGTTCGATTTTACCGAGAAGCATATGAGCGGCCTTACGGAACTGAAGGCATCGCGCAGTTTATCATAATGGTCCAAGAGGGTCTTATAGCTGTAAAGATAAAAAGGCGTCCCCACGGATGCGGCTATCGTGCTTATGCCGACGTCCTCGCAATATAATTCATTTCCTCGATATTTGAATTCGTGCATTTATTTCCTTTTCCTTGCGACCGATACTTTGGGATCCAATAATTTGAACGCGTCTTTTTCAAACTTCTCCGAGAATTTCTTAAGCTCGGCGAGCGTCAGGCCCGATATCCTTTTCTTCTTTTCAAGTGTAGAGGCGACAAGTTTACCCACTATCGAATGCGCCTGCCTTGAGTCAACGCCTTTGGCGACCAGATATTCAGCGAGATCCGTGGCGTAAAGCGACTCGTCCAAGAGCGCCCTTTCGATATTAGCCCTGTTTACGCTTACACCCTTTATCATCCTCGCGAATATAGAGAGCGCCTTTGATACCTTCCCGACCGAATCGAACAACGGCTGCTTGTCAAACTGCATGTCCCTGTTATAAGTCAGGGGAAGTCCCTTCATCATCGTCAATACGGCCAAGAGATTACCGTATGTCCTGCCGCCCATTCCCCTTACTAATTCAAGGAAATCCGGATTTACCTTCTGCGGCATTATGCTCGAGCCGGTGCAGAATTTCTGGTCTATCTCGATAAATCCGAACTCGGGTGTCGCCCACAATATCAGGTCCGACGCCAGCCTTGAAAGGTGCATGGATATAAGCGAAGCTGCCTCAAGCATCTCTATGACAAAGTCCCTGTCCGATACGGCGTCCATCGTGTTCTCGCATAACTTCGCGAAACCCAGTTCCCTCGCTACGTATTTCCTGTCTATCTTAAGCGAGGTTCCGGCAAGCGCGCACGCGCCCAACGGCATCGCATCCGCCGCGTGGAACGCGTAATGCAGTTTCATCTTGTCCCTCTCAAGCATCTCTACATACGCGCCGATGTGAGTCGCTAATAATACCGGCTGGGCGTGCTGTGTATGCGTCAGGCCCGGGATTATCACGCCTTTGTTCTTCTTCGCGAAATAAATGAGCCCCTTTTGAAGGCCCACGATGAGATCATATAATTCCAGCGCCCTGTCCTTGCAATACATCCTCGTATCAAGCGCCACCTGATCGTTCCTGGACCTCGCGGTATGGAGTTTCAGCGCCGGCTTGCCTATCTTCCTCTCAAGCGCGTTCTGGATATTCGTATGTATGTCCTCAGCCGTGAAATCGTATATGAACTTCCCGCTCTGTATCGCTTTCAATATGACGGCCAGGCCTTTGACTATAGAAGCGGCATCCCTCTTCGGGATTATCCCGCATTTGCCGAGCATCTTCGCGTGGGCTATAGAGCCCGAGACATCGTATTTCGCCAGCACGTAGTCGAAATGTATGCTGGAAGAAAACTCCTCGAACTCAGGGTCCTGCGATTTCTTGAACCTCCCGCCCCATAATTTCTTTTTCATTTTTTGTGCGATCCTTTATATGGCAATCCCCATATCTGGATAAAACCCTTCGCCAGGGACTGGTCGAACTTATCGCCTTTCTCGTATGTCGCGAGCTCTTTTTTGTAAAGGGAATACGGCGACTTCCTGCCGACGACGACGCAATGGCCCTTATGGAGTTTTACCCTTACGGTGCCGTTGACAGGCTTCTGCGTCTCGTCCACGAATCTATCGAGCGCCTCTTTTAACGGCGTGTACCACAACCCGTAATAAGTAAGCTCCGCGTACTTCAGGGAAACCGTCTCCTTAAAGTGCAGGACTTCCCTGTCCAGGACAAGGCTCTCAAGCGCCTTGTGCGCGGTATGAAGCGTCCATGCCGCCGGCGCCTCGTATATCTCCCTTGATTTTATCCCGACGAGCCTGTTCTCTATCATGTCACTTCTTCCGACACCCGCATCTCCGGCCATCTTGGCGAGCTTGAGTATAAGCGAGACTCCGTCCATCGCCTTCCCGTTTAATTTCACGGGAATGCCGCTCTTGAATTCTATCTCTACGTAGACAGGCTCCGCCTTCGCCTTGTTTATTCCTTTCGTAAGATAATACGTATCTTCGTCAGGCTCAAAATAAGGATCTTCCAGTTTCCCGCTCTCAATCGATATTCCCCATAGATTAAGATCAATCGAGTATGGCTTCTTCTTTGTCGTATCAATGGGAATATTATTCTTCTTCGCATAATCTATCTCTTCCTGCCTTGTCCTTAACTCCCACTCCCTGACAGGAGCTAAAATCTTCAAACTCGGGTCCAGCGCCCCGACAGACACCTCAAACCTCACCTGGTCATTACCCTTTCCCGTGCAACCGTGCGCGACATAGCCGGCCTTCTCCTTATGCGCCGTCTCGACGAGCCCCTTGGCTATGATCGGCCTTGATAGCGCCGTCGCCAATAGATACCCGCTCTCATAGACCGCGCCGGCCTTTAGCGACTTAAATACGAAATCGTTCACGAACTCCTTCTTCAGGTCCTCAACCAATACTTTTACCGCGCCGGTCTTAAGCGCCCTCTTCTTATACGTCTCGAAGTCGGACTCCTGGCCTACATCAGCCATATAAGCGACCACATCGTAGCCCCTGTTCGTAAGCCACTTTATTATGACGGATGTGTCAAGTCCGCCCGAATACGCCAGAACGACTTTTTTATTCATCTCTTCCTCACTTTAAGAGTAAAAGCAATATCGCTTTCTCTACATGCAGCCTGTTCTCGGCCTGGTCGAAGACGATGGAGTGCTTGCTTTCCATACACTCATCGGTTATCTCCTCGCCCCTGTGAGCCGGCAGGCAATGCATTATGTAATATCCCTTCTTGGCCTTTGAGCAAAGGCCTGAATTTATCTGAAAACCCTTAAATGCCTTTAATCTTTTTTTTGCCTCTTTCTCCTGCCCCATGCTCGTCCACACGTCGGTATAGATGATATCGGCGCCCTTAACGGCTTCCGCCGGCCTATTGCTGAGCGTTATCTTGGCGCCCGTTATCTTTCCCTGCTCAAAAGCCCTGCTGTAGACCTCTTTATCCGGCTCGTATCCCTTGGGCGCGGCTATAGAGATGTCTATGCCGAGTTTGGCGCAGATATATAATAACGAGTTACAGACGTTGTTTCCGTCGCCTATGAACGCGATCTTGACCCCTTTTAATCTTCCTGCCTTTTCCCTGACCGTGAAGAAATCGGAGAGCGCCTGACACGGATGCGAAAAATCGGATAAGCCGTTTATCACCGGGATATCGGAGTATTTCGCCAATTCAAGTATATCCTGATGTTTAAATGTCCTGGCGATGATCCCGTCGAGATATCTCGATAAGGTCCTCGCTACATCCTTGATCGCCTCCCTCTGGCCCAGTTTCACTTCATCGGGGGACATGTATATGGCGTATCCTCCCAACTGGGCCATAGCCGCTTCAAAAGAGACCTTCGTCCTTAAAGACGGTTTCTGAAATATGAGCCCGAGCGTCTTTCCTTTAAGGGCTTCCGACTTAGCAAGCTTCCCTTCGGCCTTTAATTTCCCGGCCAGAGCGAATATCTCTTCAATATCATCGACCGAAAGGTCTTTTATCGAGATTATATGTTTAGCTTTCACTTTGCACCTTTTGTGTTTCTTCGAGCACATCATGCAAGATCGCGACAGCCGCGTCTATCTCCGCGTTCTTGACGGTGAGCGGTGGCATGATCCTCAAGATCTTCTTCTGCGTGCAATTTATCAGAAGCCCCTTCTCTATACATTTGTCGACTATATGTTTCCCCTCTATCTCAAGCTCTACCCCGACCATAAGGCCCTTTCCCTTTACTATCTTCACAAACGGGAAATCCTTCTTCAGGAGCGAAAGCCTGTTATGTAAATATCTTCCTCTCCTGACGGCCTTATCTACCAGTTTGCTCTCTTCGATCGCCTCGAAAGTCGCTAAACTTGCCGCGCAGGCCAACGGGCTTCCGCCGAAGGTCGAAGCGTGCGTCCCGGGCTGCAGGATATCCGCGATTTTCCTATTCGCGACCATCGCCCCTATCGGGAACCCACCGCCTAACGTCTTGGCAAGGACCATTATGTCCGGCGTCACATTATTATAATGCTGATAGCAGAACATCTTGCCTGTCCTTCCCATCCCCGTCTGGATCTCATCAAATATAAGGAGCAGGTTCTTCTCGTCGCAGATCTTTCTTAATCCGGCTATAAACTCATCGGAGGCAACATTGATACCGCCTTCGCCCTGTATCGGCTCGACCATTATCGCCACCGTCTTATCGGTTATCTTCGATTTGACCGCTTCCAGGTCATTAAACGGTGCGTAAACGAACCCCTGCGGCAGCGGGGCGAAACCTTCCTGATACTTCGGCTGCCCGGTCGCTGTTATGGCGGCCAGTGTCCTGCCGTGAAAGGATTCCTCCATAGTTATTATCTCGTATCTCGAGGGGTGGCCGAATTTTCTCGCCAGTTTTATGGCCCCCTCCACCGCCTCGGCGCCGCTGTTGCAGAAGAAGACCTTGCCGTCAAAGGACTTCTCAATTATCTTCTTCGCCAGGACGCCCTGCAATTCGTTATAATAATTATTCGAGACATGTATCATCTTGCCGGCCTGTTCCTTTATCGCCCTTACCACCTTCGGGTGGCAATGCCCTATTCCGGATACCGCCCAGCCGGGGAAAAAATCAAGGAACTCCTTCCCTTCGATGTCATAGGCCTTTATCCCCTTGCCTCTTACCAAGACAACCGGTAATTTGGCGTATGTCGGCATCACATATTCATAATACAATTTCATGACCTCTTCTGTCTGGCTCATCTTATTATCTCCGTTCCTATGCCTTTATCGGTAAATATCTCCAAGAGTATCGCGTGGTCCAGCCTGCCGTCGATTATATGCGTCTTCGCCACGCCCTTATTTAAGGCGGCTATCGCCGCTTTCACCTTCGGGATCATCCCTGACTGGATTATCCCCCTTTTTATCAGGCCCTCCGCTTCTTTCCTCCGGAGGGTCGATATCAGCGTCTCCTCGTCCGACTCCTCCATCAGTATCCCTTTCGTATCCGTTATCAGGACGAATTTTTCCGCCTTTAAGGCCGCGGCGATCTCGGCGGCCGCCAGGTCCGCATTTACGTTATACGCCTGCCCGTCCTTCCCGCGCCCCACCGGAGAGATCACCGGTATGGAATCCGACTCAAGCGCTTTTTTTATCGGCCTTACATCCACCGAGGAGACCTTGCCGATAAACCCTATATCCTTGCCTTTATGCTGCACTTTTTCGGCCCTGATCACTCCGTACTTCTTACCCGAGAGCACCTTCGCATTTCCGCCTAATTCTTCTATATGCCCGGCTATATCGGCGCTCGTCTCGGTCAGGACCTCGTCGACTATCCTTATGGTCCTGGCATCGGTGACCCTCAAGCCGTCTATGAACCTGGGGTGCAGTCCCGCTTTTTTCATCTCGGCGTTTATCCGCGAGCCGCCGCCGTGTATCAACACCGGTTTTATCCCTACGGAACTTAAGAATATGATATCCTCAAATATCCCGCCGATGATGTCCCTGCTCTCCATCATGCTGCCGCCTGCCTTGATGACAACCGTGGCGCCCTTGAATCTCCTGATGTACGGCAGCGCCTCTATCAGCACGCCGGCTTTTTTAATTATATCTTGCATTTATCTTTATATACCTCTCGGTCAGGTCGCAGGTCCATACCTTAGCGGATTCCTTTCCCGAATGCAGGTCGACCGATATCCCTATCTCGCCCTTCTTCAGTAATTTTTTGACCTTCGGCCTCTTTTGATAAGCGACATTGCCGCTGTTTACTATCTTTACGCCGCTTATCGAGATATCCAGTTTGGATTCCTTAAATTTTACGCCGGCCGCACCTGCCGCTGAGGCTATCCTTCCGATATTCGGGTCCTCACCTGCCATCGCCGTCTTCACAAGGTTTGAGTTCGCTATTTCCCTGGCTACCTTACCGGCGTCATTCTTGCTTCTGGCGCCTTTGACCTCCACCTCTATGAATTTAGTGGCGCCTTCTCCGTCTCTGGCTATCTCCTTCGCCAGATAAGCGGTGACGTAACTTAACGCCTCGCAAAATATCTTATAGCCCTTCGTGCCGTATTCTATCCTGCTGTTCCCCGCAAGGCAATTCGCGAGGATAAATACCGTGTCGTTCGTGCTCATATCTCCGTCGACCGTTATCGCGTTAAAGGAATCCGCGACCGAATCCCTTAAAGAACTCCTGAGCGCCCTTAATTCTATGTCTGCGTCTGTGGTCAGGAAACATAGCATCGTCGCCATATTGGGGCTTATCATCCCCGAACCCTTGGCGATCCCGCCTATCTTTACGGTCTGTCCGCCTATATCCACCGCGACCGCGATCCTCTTCGGGGAAAGGTCGGTAGTCATTATCGCTTTCGCTGCCGGAAGCTCGCCGGCCTCGCTTAACTGGCTGATCAGATCCGGGACAGCTGCCTTTATCTTGTCTATCGGAAACGGCTTTCCGATGATACCGGTAGAGGCCACAAGCACGTTATAGCTGCTTATCCACATGGCGCCTGCTACGGCCTTCGCCATCTCGACAGCGTCGTCAAGGCCTTTCTTTCCGGTAAGGCAATTCGCGTTTCCGCTGTTTACGATTATCGCCTGGGCCTTGCCGTTCTTCAGATGCCTTTCGGAGATGACCATAGGCGCGGCCTTGATCGCGTTCTTCGTGAAGACGCCCGCCGCGAGCGCCGGTATCTTGGAGATGATCAGGGCCAGATCAAGACCATTTTTCTTTATGCCGCTCTTTACCCCGGCAGCCAGAAAATCCTGCGGCGCGGTCACCGAACCTTTGATTATCTTCATAATATGCCCAGCGTCTCTTTGTAACCCTGCATTATATTCATATTCTGGACCGCCTGAGATGCGGCGCCTTTCCAGAGATTGTCTATGGCGGTCACGACTATAGCCCTCTTGTCCGTCACCTTTATCCCTATATCGCAAAAGTTGGTGCCGTAGACGTTCTTCGTCTCGGGAAAGATATTCTCATCAAGGACCCTTATGAACGGTTCGGCCTTATAAAAATCTTTATAGATCCTTATCGCCTCTACTGTCTCCATCTCTTTCTTCAGCGTAAAATATATCGTCGATAATATCCCCCTGTTCATCGGCACCAGGTGCGGGGTAAAAGTGACCCCCACCTTCGATCCCGCCAACTTCGATAACTCCTGGTTTATCTCCGGCATATGCTGGTGCTGGTTTATCTTATATGCCTTGAGGTTCTCGTTGGCCTCGGGAAAATGAAGCCCCATAGACGGCGTCCTTCCCGCGCCGGTCACACCCGACTTCGCGTCGATGATTATCCGGTCCGTCTCGACAAGCGACTTCTCTACAAGCGGTGCGCAGCCCAGTATCGAGGCTGTCGGATAACAGCCGGGGTTCGCCAGTAACTTAGCTTTCACTATCTCCTTCCTGTAGAGCTCGGGAAGGCCGTAGACGCTCGATGACAAAAGCTCCGCGCTCGTATGTTTTGTGCCGTACCATGCCTCATATTCGGATACGGAACTTAACCTGTAATCGGCGCTCAGGTCGATCACCTTCTTGCCCGATTCCAGGAACTTCGGCGCGAACTCCATAGATACCTTATGCGGTAAGGCCAAAAATATGAGGTCGGCCGCCTTTGACGCCGCCCTTATATCGAGCTCGCCGCATACGAGGTCGATCTGCCCTTTGAATACGGGAAAAATATTCGAGATCGGCTCGGGCCTGTCTACCTTTGCGCTGATAGAGGTTATTTCCGTCTCAGGATGCCTTAAGAGGATCTTTATCAATTCGCAACCCGCATAGCCGGTAGCGCCCACTACAGCGACCTTCAAAAGATTTTTTGACATCTCTTATCTCCCAAATTTATCGAGAAAACAATCCATTATAAAATGAAAACGCCTATC
>JAGUXU010000167.1 GCA_020061685.1 Candidatus Omnitrophota bacterium | reverse complement strand
TTGGAGATACGCTATCTATCTGGACACGGATAACAATCCGTCCACCGGTTTTAGATGGTTTGACGGAAGCTTCCAGATAGGCGCCGAGTACCTGATAGAAGGAGGCACTCTTTTTCAGTATACCGGCAGCGGCACCGACTGGGGCTGGAGCGTAGTCTCATCCGTGGATTATGCGTATACCGGCAACACTATGGAAATGGCGATTCCCGACAGCGACCTCGGATTGAATCAGGATAGCACTGTTATGGGCTTGTTCCTCGGGAATAACCCCACTACCATCGATTATGCAAAAGATGATAAGTCCGGTTTCTATCTTTGGGCGCCTTACATGTATGAGTCGATGCCGCACTACTTCTTTTAATTCAAGGCAGGGGAGGTAGCGGGATTTGATCGAAACGGGCTCTCTTACGGTAAAACGCAGGAGAGCCCGTTCGCTTCTATGCCCATCTTGCAGCCAGCAAGATTATGCCCAGTAAAGACAAGAATTTCCCTTGACAAAACCCAAAAATAGGGTATATTATACGTAGAGACTAAAACCTTTTAGGTAAAAGAGAAAGAAGAGGTGAAAGATGAAGATAGAGATAAAGATCCCCAGGTATATTTTAATTATCTTGATCTTGGACTTTTTGCTTATCGCAGCCGACCACCTTATCTTATTGTCGACAAAAGAGCAAACGCATGTCGCTGCTTCGAGATCCGAACTCGCCGAAGGTTATACGCCTGCTGAAAAATCGTCAAACGAAACCTTGGAAAAGTAGACTAATTTTTTATGGCCTTCCGGGAATAATAGAGTTTGACAAATTTATTGATTTTGTATAAACTTTAGTTATATATAGGGTTAGCAAAAAGCCTGTTGAAACATAAATGAAAGGAAAAATTAAATGCCAAGAGGAATGAAGCGCGGCGGATTAATTTTTGCATTATTATTGATAAGTTCGACGGGACTATGCGATTCTCAAAATTTCGGAGATTTGGATTATTTTAATACGATAAATTCAACCAAATGGGTGCATATAAGTAAAAAAGATTCGGTGGGGGGTCCCCGCGACGCCATTCAGTGGGCGGTAAAAGGCGGCGTCAAGGGACAGGTGGTTCTTAATGCAGATAAAAAAACAGAGATGCTTGACGGGGATTTTTACATCACCGACGTCAAAAACCTTAATAAAGCTGTAGCTGTTAAAGGTGATTTTAGCCGTTCCGGGGATAACCTGCTGTTTACGAGCAATCTGGAAGACCTTGGCCTTATTCTTGACGTGATATTCATTCCTCACCCTGATTTTATGGAGGTTGTCGGGAAGGTAAAGGATACGACGGGAGAGGATAGGGCAATAAGAGTAGAATATTCCATTAATCTTGATGCCGTCGGCTGGGATTGGTGGGACGATATCAGGACCGCCAGAAAAATAAAAGAAGGGCAGTGGTATTCAAATACGACCGATGTTTTAGTCGGCAGTACAGGCCAGATGTCCCGCTATCCGCTTTCTTGCGTTTCTTCGGATAAAGGAGCCATTTCTTACGCCATCCCCTTGGATCGTCCCCGTATCTTCCAGATAAGTTATGACGCGAAAGAAAAAAGATACAACATCGATTTTGATTTCGCTTTAAGCAAAAAAACCGAAAAATTCCCGCAGGAAGCCACGTTCTTCTTCATCCTTTACAACTCCGATCCCAAATGGGGTTTCAGGGCCGCGACGGAAAAGTATTACCGGCTCTATCCCGATTTCTTCGTGAAAAGAGTCGAGCGGGAGGGGATATGGATGCCGTTTACGCTCATTAATTCCGTTCAGGACCCGCAGGATTTTTATTTCGCCTTCGATGAATATGGAGCCGTTGACGTTAAGTATAATAATATGCACGGGATATACAGCTTTTTTTATGTCGAGCCTTGGACCTATTGGATGGCGATGGAGCCCAATATCCCGCGTGATTACGCAAAAGCCGTAGAGCTGCTCAAGGAAGGGGCCAAATCCGACGATCTCTCGAAAAGCAAGATATCCCAAGCCACTCTCTTGAGCGGGATGCACGATACGCGGGGAAGGATTATGCATAAATTTGAGAATGCCCCATGGTGCAACGGCGTGGTCTTTTTTGACAATAGCGATCCCGATATCGAACACGGGGAGGGGCTTGAGTATAACCGGGCGGACATCTGTTTTGAGCTTGCGAGAAACGAGATCATAGATAAAAAGATAAGCGTTTTTGATGGATGGGAAAATTATGATAAAGGGTTTGAGATGGACGCCAAGGTAACCCATTCCGGAACCAAGAGTCTTAGGGTTGAGAAATCGAATAAGGACAGCGGGAGAAGCTTTGGCGCAAGACAGACGGTTTATTTGAATCAGATAGAGCCGAGGCCGCTCGTCTTCGGGGGATATAGCCGCGCCTTGGGTGTAAGCGGCGATAGGAACGCAGACTATTCCTTATATATAGATCTTATCTATAGCGATAATACTTATTCATGGGGGCATGTCGCCGATTTCAACACAGGGACGCATGACTGGGAATACAGGCAGCAGTTTATGTTCCCGGAAAAACCGGTCAAATTAGTTATGTTCCACATATTATTCCGCGGAAATCATACGGGAACGGCTTGGTTTGACGATATTTTCTTGAAGGAGTTAACGGATCAGGAAACACAAAAGATCGGGAAGCAGGCCTGGGATTCGTATATAGACGGATTTGAGATAGATTTGAAAACGAAACGTTCTAGCAACAAATCTATTTTTATTAATAAGACCGGAAGGGATAATACTTTTGGCGCGAGGCAAAACATAAAGATAGAAGGGGAAGAGGCGGATTCGATTTTGATTACCGGCTGGAGCAAAGCCGAAGGCGTAAGCGGCGGCGTCGATGCCGATTACTCTTTATACGCGGATATTACCTATGAAGATGATACGCCGGTCTACGGGATAACCGCGAATTTCAATCCCGGGACTCACGACTGGCAAAAAGCGGAGGTGGTTTTCAGCCCGGATAAACCGATTAAGAATGTTATGCTGCATGTGCTCTTCCGCGGCAACCATACCGGCAAGGTCTGGTTTGATGATATTTCCGTTGTCGATACCAAGACAGGGAGGGAATATATTGTTGACGGGAGTTTTGAGAGCTTATTGCCGAAGACCGAAGGAGATTTCGGGAAGGACTCACCCAACCTCATAACAAACGAGAGCTTTGAGGAGGGCGGCAGCGGTTTGATCGTGGAAGGGATTTATCTGGACTCGCTTGAGGGGTGGGCAAAAGAGAAAAATTTTCGGGAGGAACATTTTAAGTACGCCGATATTCCGCTTGCCTTCGATTCCCGCAGCAAGCAGCCGGTTATATTAAATGCCTTTTCCATATATGAATTCACCAAAGCTATGTCTGATTATATGCATCAGAATAACCGCTTGGTAATGGCTAACTGGGTGGTTATAGATTTCCCGTTCTATACTCCGTTACTGGATGTGCCCGGCAAAGAGGTTAACTGGCTCGGCTGGGAAGGGGTATACCAGCCTGATAAAGATGAGGTGATGAATTACCGGCGCACATTATCTTATCAGAAGCCCTATCTCCTGCTCCTGAATGTGCATTTCGACAAGTTCAGCCCGGAGATGATGGAGAAGTATTTCCAGAGAAGCCTTTTCTACGGCATGTTCCCAAGCATGTTTTCTTACGATGCCGCTACGGACGCTTATTTCGAGAATCCCAAGTACTACAATCGCGACAGGCACCTTTTTATAAAGTATCTCCCGATCATAAAGAAGATAGCGAAAGCCGGATGGGAGCCTTTGACTTTCGCCGAGAGCGGCAATGAGAATATATTGATCGAGCGTTACGGCCGGAATTACTCAGGCGCGCTTTATTTCACAGTCCACAACAATTCAAATTTCCACCAGAAGAGCACCGTCACAATTAAAAAAAAAGAGCTAGGGTTAGCTGATAAGGCCTGTATCAGCGAAGTCATTTCCGGTGTTGACATTGACTTCATGAGCGAAAAGGACCGCATAATTTTTCCGCTTTCGCTGGATAGTTACCAGACCAAAGTTTTCAGGGTCGTTAAGGATGATTTCGCCGCCCTCTCGAAAGTCGTCTTTGAGGACCTCGACGGCATTTCGGGTATCCTAAAGAAATATGAGGAGCAGAAAAAGATAACGCCTCAGGAATCGGTCGAATACGGCGGGGCAATAAAAGACCTGGCAGGCAGCGTTTCGATAGAGCAATTGGTAGCTAACGCCGGGGAGGTGGATAAAAAAATATCAGCATTAAATACGTGGGCCAGGGCAAAAGGGCAACCCGAGTTATTGACCCAGATGTTTCGCGTCGAACACAGTATCTCAAGGCTGAAGGCCAACGCCTTAAAGATAAAGCTTGCCATGAAAAGCCTGTCCACCATTGTTTCCCCCTCAAAAGAGACCTGTGAAATATCGCTTTTCAACGGCGGGAGCAAAGATATCTTCGCGGAAAACGTGCTCCTGACGTTCTCGCCCGAACTTAATA
>JAGUXU010000184.1 GCA_020061685.1 Candidatus Omnitrophota bacterium | reverse complement strand
TGAGAGGTCTTCCCGTGAATTTATCCCCATCGTCTCGTCCGCGTCATCGGTCCTCACCGCGCTTACCTTCCTGCCCTCGCTGATCAATATTTCTATCAGATCGGTCAGATAAAATTCCTTCTTGACCCTGGATCTTCCTACCTTCTTTATCGCTTCAAAGAGATCGCGCCGGTTGAAACAATACAGGCCGACATTTATCTCGCGTATCCGCTTCTCCCGCTCGGTCGCCTCTTTCTCCTCGACTATGCCTCTGACCCCGTCCGAAGCCCCGCGGACGATCCTGCCGTAACCGGAGGGGTCGTCCACCAGGACCGTCAGGAGCGTGCATGATGCGCCGGAAGACTTATGCTCTTTTATCAAAGACCTTATAGTTCCGGCCTTGACCAGGGGCACGTCGCCGTAAAGCACGAGGACGTCCCTGAAGCGCGACAGATATTTCTTTCCGGACTTCACGGCGTCAGCGGTGCCGAGCTGCCTCCTCTGGACCACTGTTATCGCCTTATTCCTCAAAAAATCCCGTACTTCGCCCGCTTTATGGCCTATCACGACCACCGGCTTGCGGAAACCGAGGCCTCCGACGACTTCCAGGAGATTCTGCAGGACAGGCCTGCCGTGCAACTCGTGTAATACCTTGGGAGTGTCGGAATTAAAACGCGTGCCTTTGCCGGCAGCTAATATTATGCAGCCAATGCTACTCAATTTAAGCCTTTGATATATTATTAAGTCAGGCGATCTTACGTTTATCTTTCTCTTCGCCGCGCGCGATCAATATCGGCTTGGACCTTCGCATAATGCTCTCGGGCGTGATCACGCATTCCGCGATCTCGGTCTGCGACGGCAACTCATACATGACCTCGAACATTATCTCTTCCAGTATCGAACGCAACCCCCTCGCGCCTGTCCCTTTGCGTAACGCCTCTTTCGCGATAGCAGTCAAAGAGCCCTCGGAGAAGGTCAGCTTGACGTTCTCCATCTCAAAAAATTTGGTATACTGCTTTATCAGCGAGTTCTTCGGTTTGAGCAATACGTCGACAAGATCTTTTTCGTCAAGAGGGTTTAATGTCGCTGTGACGGAAAACCGCCCGACGAACTCCGGTATCATACCGAACTTTAAAAGGTCATCGGTCTCGACCTGCGATAAGATATCGCCGAGCCTCTTGGCCTTGGTGGCTTGCGGCTCATCCAGATAGGCAGCGAAACCGATGGTCTTCTTTCCGATCCTGCGCTCTATTATCTTGTTTAAAGCCGAGAATGTGCCGCCGCAGATAAATAATATATTGGTGGTGTCTATCTGTATATATTCCTGTTGCGGATGTTTCCTGCCGCCCTGCGGAGGGACATTCGCCGTCGTCCCTTCCAATATCTTCAGCAGGGCCTGCTGGACGCCTTCGCCCGATACGTCGCGCGTGACCGAGACGTTATCGTGCGTCCTTCCTATCTTGTCTATCTCGTCTATATAGACTATGCCGTACTGCGCGCGCTTCACGTCGTAATTGCAGGACTGTAAGAGCCGCAATAAGACGTTCTCTACGTCTTCGCCGACATACCCGGCCTCGGTAAGGGGTGTGGCGTCGCACAGCGCGAACGGGACGTCAAGTATCTTCGCGAGGGTCCTCGCCATCAGCGTCTTGCCGGAACCGGTAGGGCCGATCAATAAGACATTCGCCTTCTCGAATTCCACGTCGCGGTTAGCGGCCTGCGTCACTATCCTCTTATAATGATTGTATACCGAAACCGAGAGCTGCCTCTTGGCGCGTTCCTGGCCGACGACGTACTGGTCCAGCTGGCGCTTTATCTCGGCCGGCTTTAAGAGTTCCTTCACGCGCGAATCGCGTTTTGACTTTATCTCCTCTTCCTCGTCGCTGGCCAGTATCTGGTTGCAGAGCTTTACACAGCTCTCACAGATGTACGCGCCTTGCCCTGAGAATAATTTTCTTACCCTCTCGCGCGATTTCCCGCAAAATGAACATTTCTCTGACATAATTTTTGTCCTATAAATTAAATGGTTTTGTCGGCACCTATATTGGCTGGGACGTCTGGACTCGAACCAGAGTAACGAGATCCAAATTCTCGTGTCCTACCATTGGACGACGTCCCAAAAAATCTTCTTAGTTTACCAAGGAAGGAAACGGTCTCTCAAATCTCACTTCTCTAATGAACCGACGCACCTCCATTTTCCTTGCCAGTCTAACATAAGTGCTTCCCAATTGGGGCGAATATCCTAATGATTTTAGCGCTCTGAATACAGAAAGTTTCAAAGAACCGCTTTTATTACAAAATTGTATATACTCAACATAAAATTTTCTGTTCAACCCATAATGGCCGTCTGTCTCAAATAATCCTTTGAGACATTTTATTAAATATGGCTTTCTGCCAAAAATCCATTCGGGAATCTCCACAGAATTTTTTATCTTATTACCCACCGGTAATCCTAACGCTTTATCAATATCCTGCATATATATACGTACATCGCTACAATTCGCTTGAGATCGATTTAAAACACTGGGTTCCTTTTTAAGAACGCCCCCAACAAGATCTCTAACATGTTCGGTATATGCTTTATAGGAACTATTACAACTTATCGTTAAGCGCTGACATCTTTTAAACTGAAATATGTTGCCATCGCCCAGAGTCACGCCAATAAGTTCTGCTAATTCCCTGGAGCGCTCGGGAAAAACCCTATATTGACTTCTTTCTGTAAATAGCGCCTTCCGGGATGTTCGTCCGCTTGAAACATTTTTAACTTTATCCAGAGAAATTTTTAACTTTTTCGATAACTCTTTCAGTGTTTTGACGTTATATTTCTTTAGTAATCCTTGGACATGGGCAGTCATCGATAAATTTTAATTTTCTACTACTCTTCTTCCTCTGCCTCTGCCGCCTTCGGAACCGGAGCCGGCCCCCGCTTCTTCTCGGTATCAAAAGCGTCCAGCACTTTCTTTTGTATATATTCCCTGAATTCGAGGGTTATTGGATGGGCTATATCTTTATGCTCCGACTGGCGCGCCGCCGCCTCTTCCTGCTGGTCCCTT
>JAGUXU010000151.1 GCA_020061685.1 Candidatus Omnitrophota bacterium | reverse complement strand
ATAGAAAACTCCTTCAAGATAGGGGTAAACGTCCTTGTTTACGCCCTATCCAACATGCCGTAATCAAAGGAATTAGAGCTATTTTTCCATTGCCTCAACCCCGCACCCTTACAAAAGTTGCGGGGTTGACAACCCTATATCTATATGGTATACTTTTCTAAAAAATCAGGAGAACCAAAGCTTGTCTGAAGCTTTCCAGCGGATCAATTGGGTCGATATATTAATTGTAATCCTTTTAATCAGAACGAGTTATATCGGGGCAAGGACCGGCCTTTCAACAGAGATCTTCAAAATGATCGGCGTTCTTTTGGGCCTTTTCTTCGGCATGAAGTATTACTCGCTCATCGGCTCCTGGATGGCTTCCAAGGTTTCATTCCCACCGGAAGTTTCGGAAGGAATAGCTTTTTTAATACTATTTTTAATATCGATCTTAAGTTTAAAGTTGCTGAGTCTCGGCCTACAGAAGATCGTGAAACTGACATTTGCCGACAAGCTGAACAAATGGGGCGGGTTCGTGATCGGCCTTTTGCGCGGCGGGCTCATCCTGAGTATTTTATTCGCGTTTTTTGGGATCATCCAGATAGACTATTTAGTGAAGTCGGTCGAAGAACGTTCATTGACAGGCCCCGCCATCCAGAAGATAGCGCCGTTCACGTATCAGGCCATCTCAAGGGCCACGTTGGGGGAGTTTCAGATCAGAATGCCTGCCGAGGCAGGCAAGCCGTCAAAGGCAGGTGAGGAGAAGTAGCAAGGATAATATTAGACTGCGATCCGGGGATAGACGATTCGCTGGCTATCCTGCTGGCCCTGGCCTCAAAAGAATTGGAGCTGGAAGCCCTCACTACGGTCTTCGGCAACGTTCCGTTATGGCAGGCGACAAAGAACGCCTTAAGCATCCTTGAGCTATGCGGATTAAGCGAGCCTCCGGTCGTCGGGGCGGGAAGCGGGCAACCGCTGAAAGTTTCTTCCCCGGCCGCGCGCGGGATGAACGTCGTGCGCGACGTTCACGGCGCCGACGGGCTGGGGAACGCGAACCTGCCCGAGCCGGTATTAAAGGCCGCGACCGATGACGCGATCGGGCTGATGATCTCCAAGCTGGATTCCGGCGAGGCGGATACGATAATCGCGACAGGGCCGCTTACCAATTTAGCGCGCGCGATATCACGGGACCCCGATATCGTCAGGAAAATGAAGGATATTTACATAATGGGCGGGGCGGTATTTGTCGAAGGTAACGTGACGCCTTACGCGGAATTTAATTTCTATTCCGATCCCGACGCGGCCGATTATGTATTAAACAGCGAAATCACCGTTACGCTCATAAGCCTGGATGTCACTCATAAGATCAACGTGACAGAGGAAGATCTTGAGCCTTTTAGGAAGTATAAGACAAGGCTTGCTGGGTTTGTGACGGGCATAATCGGATATTCGATAGATTTTCACAGGAAGCATCGCGGCGCGGCAGGTGCGCACCTGCACGATCCCCTGGCAGTGGCGATCGCGGCGGCCCCGCAGCTCGGCCAATACGAGCGGTTGTCCCTCAGCGTAGATCGCGGCGATAAGCGCGGCATGGTAAAGATCAAAGAGGGCGCGAAGAATATCAGATTTGTAAAGGATATCGATACGGACGGTTTCTTAAAATTATTCTTAAACAGGATAGGAGGGAGAATTGAAACTATCTAAGATATATGATTTCGTGGTAAAGGAAGGTATCGCGGCAGATCCGCGCGGCAAGGACGCCATATCGAAAAATCTGGCAGGGGTCAAAAAAGAATATGAGGCATTAAAGGAAAAAGATAAGACGCTGTTCGATAAGGAGAAGCTCGCCAATCCCTACGCGGATACCCGTATCTTAAACGGCGATCCGGCGACTGAAGTAAAGAAGGTATTGCTTGGCGTGGATATAGAGGTAGGCGAGGTCCTTCTGGCGGACAGGCTAAGGCAGGCCGGCAAGAAGATAGACCTTGTCCTCTCCCATCATCCGGAAGGCAGCGCTTACGCGAATTTTTATGAAGTCATGGGCATGCAGGCCGACATCCTGAATAAATTCGGCGTACCCATAAATATCGCGGAGGGGATGCTCAAGGATAGAATGAGAGAGGTGGAGCGCAGGATCATGCCGGCGAACCACACCCGCGCCGTTGACGCAGCTAAACTCCTCGGCATACCTGTCATGTGCTGCCATACGCCGGCCGACAACCATGTAGTTACATATCTACAGAAATTATTCGATAGCAGGAAACCCGATACGGTCGGAGAGATCCTTGATATCCTGAAGGAGATACCGGAATACCGCGAAGGTATAAAGATAAACGCGGGGCCGAAGATCCTCTTCGGCGACCCGAAGAACCGCACCGGAAAGATATTCGTCGATATGACCGGCGGGACAGAGGGCCCGAAAGATATCTTCGAGAAATTAGAGACGGCGGGTGTGGGCACGATCGTGGCGATGCATGTGGGTGAGGAACATTTTAAGAACGTCCAGAAGGGACATATCAATGTCGTCATAGCCGGACATATCCAGAGCGATAATCTGGGACTGAACCTCCTCTTGGATAAGCTCCTCAAGGAGGAGAAGCTGGAGTTAATAGAATGTTCGGGGTTTAAGAGGATAGCCAGATAAATAATGGCGTTTTCGGAGCAGATATTAGAAGAGATACAGGGCAAATCCGATATAGTCGAGGTCATAGGCAGTTATATCCCGCTTAAGCGGGCGGGCAGGAACTTCAAGGCAAACTGCCCTTTTCATAAAGAGAAGACCCCGTCCTTTATGGTGAGCCCCTCAAAACAGATATTCCACTGCTTCGGCTGCGGCGCGGGAGGGAATGTCTTTCATTTTGTGATGAAGTTCGAGGGGATCGAGTTTCCCGACGCCGTAAGGGCCCTCGCCGAGAAGGCCGGCGTGGAACTGCCGCGTTTTACGCGCACCGAATTCGAACAGAGCGCGTATGCCGTCCAGATATACAAGATAAACGAGTTCGCCGCCTCTTATTATCATAGCATGCTCCTGAACACGGAAGCCGGGAAGCGCGCGGCGGAATATCTCAGGAAACGCGGCCTCGGCGACGAGACGATAACGCAGGCGAACTTAGGGTTTGCCGCGGACGCGTGGGACGGTTTTATAAATTTCGCGAAGAGCAAAGGATTCGAGACAGCATTGCTGGAACGCGCCGCCCTGATAATCCCGCGCGAAGAGGGGGGCCATTACGACAGGTTCAGGAACAAGATAATATTCCCTATATTCGATATCAAGAACCGGGTCGTGGCGTTCGGCGCCCGTGTCCTGGACGATTCTCTTCCCAAGTATATCAACTCGCCCGAGACAGAGGTCTACGTAAAGAGCAGGCATCTATACGGGTTGAATTTTTCGCTTTCTGCCGTAAAAGAGAGAGATCTTTGCGTGATAGTGGAGGGTTATCTTGATTTCCTGGTTCCCTATCAGAACGGTGTAAAAAATATCGCGGCCTCGCTCGGGACAAGCCTGACCGAGTCGCAGGCGCGCCTTATAAAGAGGTACACAAGGAACACGGTGATATTATACGACGGCGATTCGGCGGGAGAAGCCGCTTCCTTGCGCGGCCTCGACCTGTTTATTCAGGAAGGGGTAAATGTCAGGGTCGCGGTCCTGCCGAAGGGATATGACCCCGATTCGTT
>JAGUXU010000183.1 GCA_020061685.1 Candidatus Omnitrophota bacterium | reverse complement strand
TTATTAAAGCCCGTTTCCTCGCTTCTCCGGCGGCACCCGTGATTAAGCCCGCTAAGATCCCGATGATAGCCAGGACGACCAACAGTTCTATAACGGTAAACCCTTTTTTCTTATTATTCATCTTAACCTCCCCCTCCGCCGAGCGCCGTTACAAGCGAGAATAGCGGCAGGAACATCGCGATTACGATAAAACCGACTACCAGGCCCATGCCGATGATCAGGAACGGCTCCAATAACGACATAAGGCCGGTGACGGTAACGTCCACCTCCTCGTCGTATACATCGGCTATCTTAAGCAGCATCTGGTCGAGGGCGCCGGTCTCTTCTCCGACCGAGATCATGTTGACTGCCATCGCGGGAAAGAGGCCCGCCTTCAGCAGGGGTTTCGCCACCGTCTCTCCTTCGCGGACGCTGTCGTGCACGCGTATTATAGAGCGCGCCATCACTTCGTTTCCCGTCGTATCCTTGGCGACCATAAGCGCCTGTAAGATGGGGACACCGCTCGAGAGCAATGTGCCCAAAGTCCTCGAGAAACGCGCGATGGCTATCTTACGAAGCAACGGCCCCATTACCGGCATATCCAGTTTGATCTTGTCTACGATCAATCTCGTCACGGTAAGCCCGTATAGGATCTTATAAAGCACTATAAGAGCGATCAATATCGCCAGCCCGATAAACCACCTGTTCTTGGCGAAGTCGCTTATGACAAGGAGTATCTGCGTTATCAAAGGCAGGGGCACATTCATCTCCTTAAAGATCTGCATGAATTTCGGGACGATGAAAGTGACGAGAAAGAAGAGCACCGAGACCGCCATCGTCAGGACTAAGGCGGGGTAGACAAGCGCCGCTTTTATCCTGCTGTTTAATTTCTGCGATTTTTCTGCGAAGTCGGCGAGCCGCGTCAATACGAGCTCGAGAACTCCTCCCGTCTCGCCTGCCTTTACTGTATTGACATACAAAGGAGGGAAAATTTTGGGATATTTGGCGAGGGCTTCCGAAAAGGCGCTTCCGCCTTCCACTTGCTCGGCTAACCCGCGTATCGTCGTCTTTAAGAGACCTGTCTTCTCCTGGCGTTCAAGCACATAAAGGGACCGCACGAGGGGTAGCCCCGCGCCGATAAGCGTGGAAAGTTGCCTCGTAAAGACAGTCACTTGCTTGGTACTTACCCCGCCGACCGTTATGGCAAGGAACGGTTTAGGGGACGGCTCGCCGGCTTTCGCTGGTTCTTTGCCGGCAACGGGCTTTTCGCCTTTGGCCTTTTCCTCTACGATACTGACGGGATAAAAACCTTTCTGGCGTACCTTATCTATCGCTTCCTGATTGCTGCTTACCTCAAGCCTGCCCTTTATTTCTTTGCCATCTTTATCGACCGCAACATAGTTAAAGATTGACATAGTCGCTTAACGTCCCTTCTTCAGTTTTTATAGTATATCCTATAACTCTGTCTTTGTCAAAACCGAAATTTAAGGGTGAAATACGCTACAAAATCGCTGTCTGCGCTTCTTTTAAGACTTCCTCCAGCGTCGTGACACCATTATACACTTTTTCCATACCGTCTTCCAGCAGAGTCTTCATGCCGCCTTTTACGGCCGCGTTCTTTATTAATGCCGTATGGGCTTTATCTATTATCAATGAGCGGATCTCATCGTTTAAGACAAGAAGCTCAAAGATCCCTGTCCTGCCTTTATATCCCGAATTGTTGCATTTGACGCAACCGGCGCCGCGATAAAACTTCTTTGTCTTCGCCTTCTCGGCGCTGATGCCCAGATCCTCGAGTATCTCGGGCTCCGGCCTATATTCTTCCCTGCAGTTTTGGCATATCTTTCTTACGAGGCGCTGGGCCAGTACCGCCTCCAGGGTCGAGGTGACCAAGAACGGTTCCACACCCATATCGATAAGCCTTGTTATCGTGCCGGCGGCATCGTTTGTATGTAAAGTGGAAAATACCAGATGCCCTGTCAACGAGGCCTGTATCGCGATCTGGGCAGTCTCGGCGTCTCTTATCTCTCCGACCATGATTATATCGGGGTCCTGTCTTAAGATATGGCGTAATGACGTCGCGAATGTAAGGCCTATCTTCGCGTTTATCGGGACTTGAATGATCCCCTTGATATCATATTCGACAGGGTCCTCGGTTGTAATGACCTTGTATTCTATCTTATTTATCTCTCTTAAGGCCGCGTATAACGTCGTCGTCTTGCCGCAACCCGTGGGACCCGTAGCGAGGATGATGCCGTTCGGTTTCTGGATTATAAAACGCAGTTTTTTCTTCATATCATCCAGCATTCCCACCTCGTCTAGCGAGAGGCTGACGGTGGTCCTGTCAAGTACCCTCATGACCACACTCTCGCCGAATATCGTGGGCAAGGTCGAGATCCTTAAATCGACGCCTTTTCCTTCGATCGTAATCATGATCCTGCCGTCCTGCGGGAGCCTGCGTTCGGCGATGTCCAGATTGGCCATGACCTTGATCCTTGAGGAGAGGCCGAGGCTCAAATTCTTCGGCGGACGGGCGACCTCATATAATACGCCGTCTACTCTGTATCTGATCCTATAATCCTGTTCGAACGGTTCAAAGTGTATATCCGAGGACTTCTCTTTTACGGCCTGTAATAAGATCATATTAAGCAGTTTGATGACCGGGGCGCGCGAGGCCAGTTCCTGTAAAGTAGCTATGTCCGTCGGTTCCTTCTCGGAGGATATTATCTCCATCTTCTCGCCGAAGATGCCCAATACCTCCTGTATCGTCTCGCCTTCGGTCCCGTAATATTTATCTATGGCTTCCCTTATGTCGTCCTCGCTCGCTACGGCCCCTTTGATGTTCACTCCCAGGGTGAATCTCAAGTCGTCGAAAGCCGCCACGTTCATAGGATCGGCTATCGCGACCGTCAAGAGGTTCGGCTCGTAAGCGATCGGTATTACCGTATATATCTTGGCAATAGACGCGGGGACTTTATCTATGACCGCCTTGGGTATCTCCGTCTCCTTTAATTTGACGACCGCGAATCCCGCTCTCGACCCCAGAATTTGTAATATATCGTCTTCTTTAACGAGGCCCATATCGACGAGGATACGCCCTAATAACTTGCCGGTCAGCTTCTGTTCCTCGAGGGCCTGTTC
>JAGUXU010000195.1 GCA_020061685.1 Candidatus Omnitrophota bacterium | reverse complement strand
CCTGAAGAGTAATAGCTGTCGTTTATTCCGCCCTCCGGAAGCCTAAACGGCTGTGCAGGTATTACAAATTCATTATCTCCGTCTGTCCCGCCGCCAAGCCCTTCTACAGCATCATAAAAACTTGAATAACTAAAATCGATATTATTGGGTTCGGCAACCCAAGTTCCATCCGAGTTATAGCCGTAATTTTTATCACCCTTCAGATTCACCACGCTATATGCCACGTCCTCATCGAAATTATCCCAGTATCCTAACTTCAGCGAATCATTCGTAATGTCGTATTCAGCGGTCCTTGTCGTTGGATTCCAGCTTTTGTCCCAATTCATGGGAGTTCCCGTCTTATCTGTATCGGTCGGGCAACTGTCTAGCCATGTAACATTCTTTGACTTCCCGTCCTTGAAACCTTTATC
This sequence comes from Candidatus Omnitrophota bacterium, assembly GCA_020061685.1. Classification (GTDB taxonomy): domain Bacteria; phylum Omnitrophota; class Gorgyraeia; order Pluralincolimonadales; family Pluralincolimonadaceae; genus JAGUXU01. The sequence continues at coordinate 2,341 of JAGUXU010000195.1, read as the reverse complement.
GTTCCAGAAGCTCTCGTTGTTCCATGGCGCGGAAAATTCAGAACGCTCGGTTATTGTCCATGTCCCGAATATATCGACCAAGGCACTCAATTTCTTTTCCGCTAAAACGCTGCCGGCCGCAGACTTGATTGTGCCTGTCGAGATTATCTTATAAATCCCGGCGGAATTATAATCATCCCTCATAGGGGGGTCAAAACCGAATCGTTCTGCGGGAACGCCATTGGCCTGATTAAAGACTGTGGTTTTCCATTGCAATTCGATAGCCTGTTCTCCGCTGCCATTGTAAAATTCCAGTTTCAAAGGGTGCCAGCCCGCGTAATCGAATGTATGAGAACCGATTGCCGTGCCGGATCCATCATACCATCTATTAACGACGATCGCGTTATCTATAGACAGCCTCATACCGTCATTACCATAAAGCAAAAATGATATCGGCATGTTTGTCTCTGCCGGCAAAATATAGATATATCCTTCGTATATCAAACCGAAATTATCCATCCTCCAATCTCCCCATTCAGGGTGCCGGGAAAAAAGGTAACTGCCCGCGAAGTTGGCATCGTGGCTTTGAGCCCAACTTGTGTCCTCATCACCCATTCCCAACATAAAACCTTCTTGTATCGGCCCCAGTTCCACTATCTTGCCCAAAAATTTCTCTTTGTCTATCTGCACATTTGGAGACGCGCCGTTAAGGCCCTTGAAATATCTTGCTATAAGCCCGCCGCGGACGATAGGCTTATAAACGGTAATACAGTCTTTGGCTTCTTCATAGTCAGCATCAGAGATTCCGTCAATCAACTTTATCTCTTCTATAGTGGCGAAATTATAGTTCTTCGCGTCCTCCTCGCTCCCTTGGCAGTACACCCATCCGCCTGAAGTATAAAGCTTGGTGGTCTCATAACCATCCGCGTCCCGATAATCGATGATCTTGGCGATCTGTTCAGCCGTCAACCCACCCTCGCCAAGCAATTTATCTATCTCCGCTAAATCCGTATCGGTAAGCGTATTAATATTGACTTTGACCGACTCATCCTCAATCTGGATAAGATATGTCCCTGCGCCTTCAATCTCGACTTCGGTCTCATTCTCAGCGGGATAAGTCGTGGTAATATTGCTTACTACGGTTGGATAGGACTGCTCTTTCGCCCATTTTCTTATGTCGGCCAGCGCTTTCTGTATACCCGCTTCAGCCAAACATTCGGCTTTTAACTTATTTATATAATTAAGCGATGCTTTTTGCTCCAATTGCATATTTATCGCGAAAGAGACGGCGATAAGCGACATTATAGCCAATACGCCTACGGATATTATTAAGGCGACGCCGCTTTGCTTTTGAAAAATTGACCGTAATTCGGTGAATATCTTATACATCGATCCCGTCTGTTGTCTTCGACGCTTCCCTTACGGAAGGATCTCGACCTCTTTAATCCACATCAAATCCGCCCTGCCTTTCGGACCCCACCCCGCATCCTGCCAGATCCTGATCTTATCGGCCGTTACCGGCTGAAAGCTGTGTTTGTTTAATTTCTTCTCGGTGTTCGATCCTTTGACCTCTTCCAGTAAAATCCATTTGCCCTCTTTCCGGTATTCAATCCTGTATTTTTCCGAAGACCAATACTGGCCGTTATCATCCGCCCAGTAAATGATGACGGAGCCTACCGGCACAGGCTTGGGAAACGTAATATCGACCCAGTGGGCAGAAGCCGTCTCCGCCGAAGCCCATGCCATCTCGTTCCACATAAACCCCGCCGTATCTATTATGCCGTCGGATACCGGCGCAACCGTATAACCGGGGAAATCCGAATCCGACTTAACCGTAACTCCCGGTTCCACCAGCATGCTGTTGCTTTTTGGGAATACCGAGATAACACCCTCTTGCGGTCCTTTTTCCTTTCCGTCAACGCTAAAACTTACTTTAAAATCATAGTCTTTCCTGCTGTTTTCGACTGGGCACAAAATGTCGAAGGTTATCCACTTGTCCTCGTTAGCTTCTATCCTGATCTCTTCCTTTTTTAAGGATGGCTGGCAAACGGCGGGGGCGGCGACTGACAACGTCCCGTTAATAAAGGTATTGCAGTTATTATGGATAAAGACCTTGAGCTCCGGTTTGTTATTAAGGGTGCGCGTCTTGAGGGGCGTCAGTTTAAAATCAATGTCTTTAACGACATTGACCAACGCTGATGATGTCAAATTAAAACTGTTTGTGCCGGCGATATAGCTTATTTTTGCGTTCATCACCCCTTCGCTGCCTTCTTTAAGCCCTTCGGGAACGTTAAAGATTATTTTTTTGGTAAGAGAGCCTCCCGCCGGGATCTTTTCTTTGTTGATCTCCTCCTTGATGTCT
>JAGUXU010000059.1 GCA_020061685.1 Candidatus Omnitrophota bacterium | reverse complement strand
TCGATTTTCCCCAGCGGGAAAATCTCACTCGGCCTTAATCCTCGCTCGTCCCGACTTCGTCGGGACACCGGCCCGCTCGGATTAAGAACGTCCCTGCGCAAACCCAAGCCTACGCAAATACATCTATCGCCTTTTCACATCACAATTAGCGAAAGCAACCCACCATAAAGACCGAATGGTAATGCTATAAATCCCACCCATCTTGGTCTTCTGGTAAAGGTGAAAATAGAGAAGAAGAACGAAAGGAATCCTGTAAGAGGGTAGATGCCAGTCCCTCTCATAAGGGCTGAATGGGCTTTTACGAGCCTATCGATACTTTTCTTCGTATGTTCAATTCTCCAGCTCTCTTCACCTGTTAATGTACCTGCCTTTTCTTTATTCGCATCTTCAATTATCCTTGAGTCCATCTCATAAAGTAGGCTGGTAGCAGGTACCCCTATTTCCCAATGAACAATACCATAGAGATAAAGAAGATAATGAGTAGCTATTGTAAGGAATATTGTTATCAAGAGGAATGGCCAGGCTGAAATTTTTTTCCGTTTTACCTCATCTGTTTTTCCCATTTCTACTTATACTCTCCGCAATCTAATCCATTGATATATTAAGAAAATGATATTTACCAATAGAAACAGCGTCATCAAAAAGGCACCGGCAGTAATTATAGTCAGGTTATTAGATTCTCCAAATTGCGGTAAAGACATTACCAATACTCCTAGCCACGGCAAGAACATCAGGCAACATAAAATGATAGTCGATAGTCGCGCTAAAATGAATAAGATTTTAATCTTAATGTGCATTAAAAAAATATTTACCAGTAAGGCAAGAAAAATTATAAAGCTTAAAATGATGTTGTCTTTCCAAAAAAGTGAACCGCCAACAAGATGGATAGCACGCCAGCCTCCTTGTAGACTGTGGCCATAGGTCCACGAATTATATGCCACTGTCGAGAGTGAAAATAAAAAGAAAATAAATAAAATGAACCAAATTATAGTTATGATTACAAGCAGCTGATTTAGTTTTTTCATAACTGATCTTTTTTACCCACGCACAGGGATAGTTTTAGCTTTAGTGGTAGAACCGTTCCTTCTCTTTACTATTGAATTATTTAAATTGTTCTTTCACTTTTTGGGAAACAAAATAATTAAAAATAATAAATGCAATAATAAGACTGAATATAGCACCTACAAGGCCGACCTCTTCAACGCCGAATAAAAATCCGATAAATGCTAAAAGAATCGTAAAACCAGAAAGCCATACGATAACTTTCCTCGCCCATTCTCGTAAATTAAGTAGACCTTTTCCTAAAAATATCATTCCTACCGCAATTAGCGGATCATAAAGACTGGGGCTCATACTATTAAAAATAAAAAGCATCTTTTCTGTCGGCATTTTAGAAGCTAGCAATATAAGCAAAACTAGAAAATAACTAACACCGTCCACTATCAAATACCAACCACATATTGTTACCCCAAGTGGTCTTTTGCGTTGCGATTCTAAAGGATTGTTTCCCGCCATGGGATTTCCCTATTTTCTAGAATTGTTTATTTTAAAAGCGACTCGAGATCAGCGATGAAGTGGGGATAAGATTTGTTTATGCAGTTAGTATCTTCGAGCGAGGTCTCTCCATGTGCGGCGAGGCCGGCGATGAGCATTGACATCGCTGTCCTGTGGTCCCCGAAACTCTGTATGGCGATGCCTTTCAGGGGTCCCATGCCCTCTATTATTATATCGTCGCCCTTAACCCCTATCTTCCCGCCCATCTCATTGAGGTTTGTCATCATGGACTTTATCCTGTCTGTCTCCTTGACCCTGAGTTCTTTGGCGCCTTTTATGATGGTCACCCCTTCGGCATAAGCGGCTGCTATCATTACGACAGGCAATTCGTCTATCGAGCGCGGGACGAGTTCGCCGGTGATAGTTATCCCACGAAGCTGGCTGCTTTCTACATTGATATCGCCGACAGGTTCAAAGGCGACTTCTTTCCTGTTCTCTATCGTTATCTTCGCTCCCATCCTTTTTAAGATGTCTATGACGCCTGATCTTGTCGGGTTAAGTCCTACGGATTTTAAAGTGATCTTGGAACCTTTTACAATAGAGGCGCCGACCATAAAGAATGCGGCACTTGAGATATCGCCCGGGATTGTTATTTCTTGCGGGTTAAGTCTTGCTCCGCCTTCAATGGAAACTTTTAATCCGCTGACAGTTACCTTCGCGCCGAATGCCTGCAGCATTCTTTCTGTATGGTCCCTTGACTTGGACGGCTCGGTGACTGATGTCGTCCCGTCCGCATAAAGCCCTGCAAGAAGTATCGCTGACTTTACCTGAGCGCTGGCGATCTTCGAGACATAGTCTATCGCTTTTAATTGCCCGCCCTGTATCGTGATGGGAGCGAAGTTCGCGTTATCCTGCCCCTCTATCTTAGCGCCCATCAAAGACAATGGCTCTGTCACGCGGCCCATCGGCCGCTTGGAGAGCCCCTCATCCGCTGTCAATGTCGTCTTAAACGGCTGGCCGGCAAGTATGCCCATGAGGATACGCATAGACGTCCCTGAGTTGCGCATGAATAATTCTGAGGCAGGCGCCGAGAGGCCTGAGAGCCCTTTGCCGGTTATTACGATATTTTCCAGTTCTTCTTTTATATCTATGCCGAGGGCGCGGAACGCGGCTATCGTGGTTTCCGTATCATCGGAATGGAGGATATTCTTGATTGTGGTCGTCCCATCGGCGATGGAACCGAGCATTACTGCTCTGTGTGAGATGGACTTGTCGCCGGGTAGAGTAAGTGAACCTGCTAACTTCTTGGCGGGTCTTAGCGTGAATCCCAACTTACATAGCTTTCGCTATATCACCTTCCCTGATCTCCGAGCCGTCAGGCTGTATGTTAGCGGCGGACATCGTCTCGTATACCTTCTCGACCTGCGCTTTGGCCACGAACTTGCCGTCCCTGAAGATGCTCAGCATGACACCGGGCCTCATGCCTTTATTGTTTCCGGCCGAGACGACTATGAAATTGAATTCCTTGTTTACGACGAGGACCTTACCTTCGGCTTCGGCGCCGGGTGACACCACTATCTTGTCAAGCTCGACTTCCTTCCTGGATTCCATATCATCGAGTTGTTTTGTGAGGTTCTCGTTCTGGGCCTTGACGGTCTTGAGCTGCGCCTGAAGGCTCTCGTAGTCCTTGTTTATCTTGTCGTATTGTTCCTGCAGAGAGAGATGCTCTTTCTTCGCGCTCTCGAAATTCGTCTTTATATCCTCTACTTCCCTTGTCTTCTCGTTTAACTGCGCGACCGCGTCTTCCTTCGCCTTCCTCTCATCGGCGATCTGGGCGGCTAATTTCTCCGCCTGATCCTGCAGGGAAGTGACCTTGCCCTTAAGGTCGGTGACCTGTAATTCCAGTTCGGCCTTTAACTTCTTCTGCTCGTCCAATTCCTTCTGGAGCTGATCCTTGGCCTCTTTGGTCTCCGTGAGGGTCTTCTCGGTCACCGTGCGGCTGCTCTTCTCCTTCTGCCCTCCGAGGTATTGCTGCACCGCTACCAGTAAAAATATGACGCATAATAACGACAATATTATTAAAGGAAAACGCGCTGATTTCATTCGGACCTCCTTAAATTTAGTTTGAGTAGATTATATAAAAACTTCCTATAAAAAGCAAGAGAAAAATTAAGGTAATATGTTATCCGCGTCTATGCCTATTATTCCGCGCATATCTTCCGGGAGCGGCGCCTTGAATTCAAGGGGCTTGCCGGTGACGGGATGGCGCAGGCTCAGATAATATGAATGCAGTGCCTGCCGCGGGAATTTTTCTTTCGCGCCGTATTTCCCGTCGCCTAAGACAGGATGTCCGAGGTACGCCATATGGACGCGTATCTGGTGAGTCCTGCCCGTCTTAAGGTTCAGGAGGACCGCGGTAAACCCGTCAAAACGTTTGAGGACTTTATATTCCGTGACCGCGTTCTTCTCCGAGTCATACCGGACGGCCATCTTCTGCCTGTTGCTGGGGTGCCTTCCTATCGGCAGGTCCACCGTCCCCTCATCCAATTCTACGCTGCCCCTTACAAGCGCGATATAGTTCTTCTTTACGGCGCGCTCCTTGAATTGCTTCGCCAGCTCCGCATGGCTGGCGTTATTCTTCGCGGCGACTATGACGCCCGAGGTCTCCTTATCCAGCCTGTGGACGATTCCCGGTCTTTCCTCGTTCACGGTAGACAGGTTCTTGCAGTGGTGCAATAAAGCGTTGACAAGGGTGCCGGAACGTATGCCGGCTCCGGGATGGACCGACATCCCCGGCTTTTTATTGACGACTATTATGTCGTCGTCCTCATAGATTATATCAAGCTTGATATCCTCGGCTTCCGCGGATGTCATTCCCGCGGGAATGACAAATTCTTCCAAGCGGACCTCTATCGTCTCGCCGGCCTTCACATTGTGATGCGGCTTGACGCGCGCGCCGTCGACGAGGACGTTCCCGTTATCTATGAGCCTCTTTAAATGGGAACGCGATACGGGGCCCGGAAATACGGTGACTAGATAC
>JAGUXU010000091.1 GCA_020061685.1 Candidatus Omnitrophota bacterium | reverse complement strand
CTTCATCAGCAAGGCCGACGAACATCTTGCCGTCCTGCATTATAATATCAGACCCCTGAATTATAGCGGCGAGGTGAGAATCAATAATATCCTCGACGGGAATATCACGAATATAGATTTTCACATCAGCGGCTATCAGCTCAGGGACGAAAAATACTATTTTATAGACGATAAATATGAAGCCGGCGGCTTGCCTGATGGCGGGTATCTGACCGTAAATACGAAGACCACGCGGCTGTCGGTCTCTGAGGCGTTCAAGTGCGAGGTCCGCGAGGACGACGGGAGGATCCCGGCGAAAATAAATAGCAGGACCCGTAAACTTATCCTGGATAACGATGTCCGGTTCAAGGTCAGGAAAGGGGCCGCCTATTCATTCCTGAAATTGATCGCGGTTTATTCTTCCAAGGACGGCGTCTCTGACCTAAGGCGGGCCTGCGTCAATAAATTGAGAGAGGCGTCTTTAAAGGGTTACGACCGGCTTTTGGCGGAACACACGGGTAAATGGAACGGGACCTGGGACGTGAGCAACGTCGAGATCGAAGGCGATAAGAGGGACCAGAGAAATGTCAGGTTCAATATCTATCATCTTATCCAGATGGGCAATAAGAAGGATCCCCGCGTCAACATCGGCTCCCGCGGTTTGACCAGCGAGATGCACTACGGTAATTGTTTCTGGGATACCGAGCTTTTCATCATGCCTTTCTTCATCTTCACCGACCCGGATGCGGCCAAGGCCCTCGTCAAATACCGCTATTTGACTCTGCCTGCTGCGAGAGAAAAAGCAAGACGGCTGCTCTTTAAAGGCGCCATGTATCCGTGGATGAGTTCTTATCCCGGATATGAACAGGCCGATTACTGGGAATACGCCAACATCGCGGTCCATATAGTCTCCGATGTCATCTTCGGCCTGATGAATTATTATTACGCTGTCAAAGATACTCAATTTATGCTTGATTGCGGGCTGGAGATGCTTATTGAGACCGCCCGTTTCTGGACTAGCCGTGTCGATTACAGCCCGGTAAGGAAACGCTACGTCATTAACGTAGTCAAAGGCCCTAACGAATACGGCATAGTTAATAACAACACCTACACCAATTGGAACGCGCGCTGGAACCTTATTCAAGCCGGGAAGATGGTCGAGTGGGCAAGAAGACATTACCCTGCCAAATTCAAGAAAGTCTCGCGAAAGATCAGGTTCGACCTCAAAGAGATAAGGGATTGGACAAAGATCATAGATAATATGTACATAAATTACGACAAGAAGAGGGATTTATATATCGAAGATGACCAGATCCTCGATAAGAGGCCGGTAGACATAAGAAAGATGAAACCGGGAAAGGTGATAACGACGGAATTAGGCTACTCCTGGGACACCCTCCTGAGGCTTAAGATCGTAAAACAGGCCGATGTCCTACTCCTGATGTATCTGCACAGGGAGGACTTCACGAGGAAGCAGCTCTTGAATGCATGGAAATTTTATGAGCCGATTACTCTTCATGATTCTTCCTTGAGCTATAATACGCATTCGATCATCGCCAATGAGTTGGGTGAGAGAAAGAAGAGTAATTTCTATTTCCAACAGACGGCGCGGCTGGACCTTGAAGACGTCATGGCGAACACATTCTTAGGTATTCATTCCGCCAATGCCGGAGGGACCTGGCAGTGTGTCGTCAACGGATTTTGCGGGATGAGGATGGATATGGAGCGAGGGAAAGTCGAGTTTGATCCGAACCTGCCCAAGCGGTGGAAGAGGGTCAGTTTTAAGATCGTTTATAAGGGCAATTTGTTCGCGGTCAGCGTTGAGAAGAAGAAGGTGCGGATCACGCATGAGAAGGCATATAAGGACTCCTCTTCGGTACGGGTCGAAGGCAATAAAATCATTGACGAAACACCGGCTTCTTGATAAAGTTAAATTATGAGACTTAACTTAAAGACGAAAGCAATCATTTTATCCTCCCTCGTTATTTTCGTCTCTCATCTTTCGGGCTGCGCCGATAAAGGGGTTTCTTCCGATACCGTCAAGGTGACCTACTGGGAGAAATGGACCGGCTTTGAGGGCGACGCCATGCAGGCCGTCGTGGACCTGTTTAATTCCAGAAATATAAAGAATAAAGATGGCAAGGTCATTCAGGTCGAGATGATAACGACGAGTCAGCTCGACAGGCGCCTCCTGACCGCGGCCGCCGGCGGAAACCCTCCCGACGTAGCCGGGGTCTGGACATGGCTCGTCACCGTTTACGCGGACAAGGGCGCGTTGCTTTGCATAGACGATTATTTGAAGGAGGCGGGCATAACCGAGGAACGTTATGTCCCTGTTTTCTGGGAGATATGCAAGTATAAGGATAAGATGTGGGGATTGCCCTCGACCCCGGCCTCAGTAGCGCTTCATTGGAACAAACGCCTCTTCAGGGAAGCCGGCCTCGACCCGAACGCCCCGCCGAAGACGATACAGGAACTCGACGAGATGGCGGAGAAGCTGACCCTGATACAGTTACCCAATCAGAAAAAGCCGGTGTCTTTTTATGAGTTAAAGACGAAGAAGAATTATGAGGAATTGCTTGCCGCAGGCAAGATCATCCAGATGGGCTTTTTGCCTTCTGAACCGGGGTGGTGGCCGTGGTTTTGGGGGTATTGGTTCGGCGGCAGGCTATGGGATGAGAAAGAGACCGTTACGTGCGACGACGCCGGGAACATCGATGCCTATAACTGGGTAAGTTCCTATTCTGCCAAATACGGTGTTGATAACGTGAATAAATTCTCAAGTAGTTTCGGCGTCTTCGCCTCGCCTCAGAACGCCTTCCTTTCGTCAAAGGTCGCCATGGAGATACAGGGCGTCTGGATGTATAATTTTATAGATAAGTACGCCACCGGGATGGATTGGGGGGCGGCGCCTTTCCCTTCCGACCACGGGAAATTACAGGATGTCTCGTATATCGAAGCGGATATACTGATCATTCCCAAGGGCGCAAAGCATCCGGACGAGGCGTTTAAGTTCATAAGTTTCGTGAATACGCAGGAAGCCATGGAACTCCTATGCGAGGGCCAGAGAAAATTCACTCCGCTTAAGGAAGTAAGCGAAGGTTTTTATGCCAGAAGTGAAAATCCCAATATACGCATGTTCAGGAAACTGGCTGAAAGCCCCAACGGTTTTATCACGCCGAAGATAATCATCTGGCAGGAATATCAGAGGGAGATAGGTTTCGCTACCGATCTGATACGCAACCTCAAGGCGACGCCTAAAGCGGCTTTGACGGAAGCCAGGAAGGCGATGCAGCTGAGGTTAGACAGGGAACTTGAGGTAGCGAGGAGAGCCGAGAAAGAGAAATGACAAGAGAGGAAAGAGGCAATTTAATAAAAGGTATTTTATTCACCTCGCCGTGGCTTATAGGATTCTCTGTCTTTGTGATATATCCCGTTGTGGCGTCATTATATTATAGTTTCTGTCATTACTCTGTCCTTCAGCCGGCGCGTTTCATAGGGTTCCTTAATTATAAAGACCTCTTTACCGACCCGCTCTTCTGGAAGGCCCTGTGGAATACACTCTATTTCGCCGTCTTCACAATACCCTTAGGGTTCGTGATGTCATTGGGCCTCGCGATGCTCTTGAATACGAAAGTAAAGGGAATGGCATTCTACAGGCTGATATTCTTTATACCGTCTTTGGTCCCGATGGTGGCGGGCTCTATGCTGTGGATGTGGATATTCAACGGCGAGTACGGGCTCCTTAATAATTTCCTTATGAAACTCGGCCTCGCGAATCCGCCTAATTGGCTGATGGATGTAAGGTTCGCCAAAAATGCGATCATAATCATGAGCCTGTGGGGACTTGGCCAGACTATCGTCATATATCTCGCCGGGCTGCAGGACGTGCCGGTAAGCCAGCTTGAGGCCGCCGAACTTGACGGCGCTAAATGGTTCGATAAGTTGATACACGTCACTATACCGATGATCTCTCCGGTGATCTATTTTAATGTCGTCATGGGTATCATAGGAAGTTTTCAGGTCTTCGGCCAGGCGTATATCATGACCGGCGGCGGGCCGCAGCGTTCGACCACATTTTATGCCCTCTATCTTTATCAGACGGCCTTTGAGGATTTCCGCATGGGATACGCGAGCGCTATGGCGTGGATATTATTTGTTATAATCCTCGTCCTGACCTTATGGGTCACCAAATTTTCCAAAGAGAAGGTATACTATCACGGAGGCTAAGTTTTATGCCTGATAAAAAGGGCACGAAGTTATTGATACACTTGGCATTGATCGCCTGCTCGGTGGTCTTTGTCATCCCGTTTGTATGGGTCATGGCCACGTCTTTAAAACCGGTCGAACAGACGATGACCGTTCCGCCTACCTGGATACCGAAGACCTACTACGTTAAATTTGAAGGAAAGCAGGTCGAGGTAAAGAAAGGCATCACCACACAGGAATCCGGTTATATAGCGGTCGTGACAGAAGGGCCCAAAAAGGGCGAGCGTCTCTTTGTGCCTGAATCCCAATTCAGGGAGGGTAAGGCCTTGCTGCAAGTTCAGGTCGCCGACAGGACGTTTGAGGATTATTATCCCGTAAATATAGAGAAGGTGATAGGGGCCGGATGGGTGCAGGTCGTCGAGAAGACCGCCGGGCAATACGCCAAGACAGAGCCCTACTGGACATTTGTCCCGCCGCAGGAGGTCACGGAAAAAGTGAAGTTCTGGTGGGATAATTATACGGCCGTCTTCAAGAAGATGCCTTTCCTTACTTATACCAAAAATACTTTGATAGTCTGTATCCTCGGGTCGTTAGGCGTGACTTTTTCGAGCGCGCTCGTCGCCTACGGGTTCGCGAGGATACGTTGGCCGGGAAGGGATTTTATATTTACGCTGACGCTCTCGTCGATGATGATACCTTTCGCGGTCACGATGGTGCCTCTTTACGGCGTATTCAAGGCCTTCGGCTGGATAGGGACGCTCAAACCCCTTTGGGCGCCGGCCTTTTTCGGCGCGGCGTTCAATATATTCCTCTTAAAACAGTTTTTTATGACAATTCCCAAGGACTTGACCGATGCCGCCCGCGTCGACGGATGCAGCGAACTCGGTATATTCTTCAGGATAATGCTTCCCCTGTCAAAGCCCGCCCTCACGGTCGTGGGCCTCTTTCATTTTATGTACGCGTGGAACGACTTTATGGGACCGTTGATCTTCCTGACGGATAAGGAAACATATACCCTCTCATTAGGCCTGCAGGTCTTTCAGAGCCAGCAGGGCGGGACAGAGTGGCACCTCTTGATGGCCGCATCCGCGATGATAATCCTGCCGATCCTCATCATGTTCTTCTTTGCCCAGAAGACCTTCATACAGGGCGTAGCCCTCACAGGACTAAAGGAATAAGACAATGGCCGGTTTATATTATCTTGAGAACGACCATATCAGGATAGGTGTGAACAGCTCCGGTGTCATCACATCTATCTATAATAAGACGACTGGCACCGAGTTCATAGGAAAGAACAAGGGCTCGGGGTGGAAGCTCGTCGTTAGCCTGCGGGGATGGACCGAGTCTCCGGTATTTGATTATATGAATTCCGGGCGGATAGAGAAGAAAGACGGCATTATCGAGATCTCTTTCGGGCGGCTGAAGGGCCTTGAGGGGGACGTCTTTTCCATTTCAATGAGATTGAGTTTCAGGCTGGAAGGGGAGGACGTCATAATGCGGGCGGAATTGAAGAACGGCTCGCGCGAGACGGTGCGGGAGGTCTGGTTCCCGCTTATCTCCGGCTTAAATAAGATATCTTCGTCTAAGGATAAGCCCGTTCTCACGATACCTTTATGGATGGGCAATAAAGTAGAGGACCCTGCCGCTACCCTGCCTCTTGCCTGGGACGCGAAATGGAAACTGGTCCTGATGTATCCGGGCGTATGCTCGATGCCGTGGCTTGATTTTTACAATCACAAAGAAGGGTTATATATAGCCTCACACGATCCGACATTCCAGACGACCACGTTTGTGACCAGACGAAGGGTGGAGAACAGGGATTTCCAGATTGCCGTCATAAAATATCCTTTTATCGGACCGGGAGAATCTTATTCGGCCGGAGACTTTATCATCTCGGCCCATAAAGGAGACTGGCATACCGGCGCTAAAAAATACAGGCGGTTCGCGGATACATGGCTCGAGGAGCGTAAAGACGTCCCGGCGTGGATAGACGAAGCGCCCGGGATATGCGACCTGTTCATGAAACATCAGAATAAAAGGGTATATTTCGGTTATGATGAACTTCCGCGGATAAACAGGGAGAACAGGAAGAAAGGGCTGAATATCCCTCTGTATATATTCTCATGGTATAAGAACGGTCATGACGTCGGTTATCCGGGATATTCTCCGGACCCGGCGATGGGCGGTGGGGCGAAACTAAGGAGAGCACTTAAGGCGATAAACAAAGACGGCGGGCACGCGATACTCTATACCCAGGGGCGGCTCATAGACCTTCAGACGGATTTTTATAAGAAGACAGGCAAGAAGATATGCATAGTAAACAAAGAAGGGGTATTTTATCCGGATAATTATTCGTGGCCCATACAGGGAACGGTTACACCAAATAAACTCTTCGCGATTGCCTGCCCGGCGACTACGCAGTGGAGGAAGCAATTAATAAAGCAAGAGCGCATGGTAGGGAGTTTCGGCGCCAACGGGCTTTTATACGACCAGTTCGGCGGCGACCATCCGTATTTATGTTTCGCGAAAGACCACG
>JAGUXU010000040.1 GCA_020061685.1 Candidatus Omnitrophota bacterium | reverse complement strand
TTGGCCGGATTATTCAAAACAACATTTAGATTGAACTGCTGTCCCGGGCCAACACTTAAAGTATCGGGAATCAAAGAAATGGTGACGGCGCTGGCATTTATAGGCGACATAGCCGCCAAAATAACCATAAATAAAACATTTAATAGAATTCTTTTCTTTAACATTTTATTACCTCCTTTTAATCATCTCCGTGCATAAGCCAATTATTCTTCAAAATAATCAAATCCCCCATTCCAATGGAATAATCATTATTAAAATCGGCTCGCCAATCCCATTTCGTATCGCCGGCTTTAGTAAGCCATGCGGATTTCACGATAACCATGTCACCTAAGCCTATAGAATTATCTCCGTTAGCATCTCCGCCCAAGAGGCGAAAATTGACGTTAGGGGTGGTTTGGCCTTCCCAGACAACAATATTAGATCGTTTAGCTCTTAAGGAATTAGAGCCTTTAGCTGTCAAATCGTATATACCAGTAGGAGCGTTAATAAGATTGAAATTTCCTTGGCTGTCTGTCGTTATATTGTAGGTTTTAATTGGTGTAGATTCGCCTAAATTTCTTACTTCAAAAGTGATGGGGGCTGAATTATTGGTCCGGCCTTGAATAGTTATTTTGCCTTCGATCTCTCCGTTTTGGGAATATTTAATTGTAGCAAAATCATAGTTATTAAATATTCCGTAGCTGCTGCTATATCCCGCCACATAGACATTGCCTGAGGCGTCTACGGCTATGCCCTGCCCGATATCCCTACCATTTCCTGGACCGTTATATCTTGCTACCCAGAGATGGTTGCCGTTTGCGTCATACTTTATGGTGGCGTAGTCATAATCTGTGCTGATGCCCCAACTCCATCCGCTTATATATACGTTCCCCGAGACGTCCAAGACTATTTTCCAGGCGATATCCCAGTTGTTTCCCGGGGGACCGTTATACCTTGCCAGCCAGAGTTGGTTACCGTTCGTGTCATACTTTATAGTAGCGTAGTCAAAAGTTGTTCCAGCACCATAACTAGCTCCTGCCACGTAGATATTACCTGAGGAGTCCAGGGCTATAGCATTTCCTTGATCGGTATCATTCCCCGAACCGTTATATTTTTTCAACCAGAGTTGGTTGCCGTTCGTGTCATACTTTATAGTGGCGTAGTCGTAGCCTGTGCCGCTGCCGGTACTATATCCCGTCACATAGACATTGCCTGAGGCGTCTACGGCCATGGCACGGGCTTCATCAATAGAATTGCCTGGACCGTTATATTCTTTAACCCAGAGTTGGTTGCCGGTTGCATCATACTTTATCGTGGCATAGTCATGGTCTGTGCCGCTGCCGGTACTATATCCCGTCACATAGACATTGCCTGAGGCGTCTACGGCCATGGCGGCAGGATGATCATCTGAATTTCCCTGGCCTCCATATCTTGCCACCCATAGCTGGTTGCCGTTTGTGTCATACTTTATGGTGACATAATCTTTTTCCTTAGGTGTACTACTACTATTATTATCACTACTATACCCTGCTACATAGACATTGCCTGAGGCGTCTATGGTTATGGCGGTGGGATAATTTATACAGTTTCCTGAGGAACCTCCCGGGTTTATATACCTTGCTAACCAGATTTGGTTGCCGTTTGCGTCATATTTTATAGTAGTACAGTAGGCGCCGTTAGTACTCCACCCTGTTACATATACATTGCCTGAGGCGTCTACGGCCATGGCGGTAACAACATTAGAATAATTTCCGTTATACGTTGCCATCCAGAGTCGATTGCCATTTGTGTCGTACTTTATTGTGGCATAGTAAGTGCCGTATGAGCCGGGAGTAGTCCATCCTGCTACATAGACATTGCCTGAAGCGTCTACGGCTATGGCGTAGGCGCCATCTCCAGTATTGCCTGTACCGTTATACCTTGCTACCCATTCTTCGGCTTTTAGAGAATGGTCTATGATTATCCCGATTATGTCTACCGCGGAAATAGAATTTTGGCTAAACACTTTCAGTTTCATATAGTAGTTACCGGGTGATATATTTGTTGTATCCCATATATAATTTGGTTCATTCGAAATGCCAGATTGCAATAGAATCTCACTCATGGGATTATTTACCGGTGAATAATACAATCGCCACTCATCAAACTGCCCACTAATTGTCCCTCTTATCACAATTTGTTTGTTGAAATACTGAAAGTTAAAAGGAGAGGTTATCTTCGCTTCAACGGGATTGCTTACCAAAAGTGCTTTATAGGCGTTTATTCTGCCGTAACCGGAATTAATATCCCAACCGGGCTGGTCAACATCGTCAGCCGAAACTCTCAAGACCTGTCTAACTTCTTCATTAGTAAACTCGGGATGATTGGAAAGAATCAATGCCGCCACACCCGACACATGAGGGCAAGCCATGCTCGTACCGTCAGCCCGATAGTAATTTTGGCCGACAATATGAATCCCGTTCCCATACATGTCAGTTTCCTGCGCCCTCAGGGAGAGTATATCCACGCCGGGAGCGGCTACATCTATCTTTGAGCCGTAGTTACTAAACCAAGCTTTTATGTCATTATAATTAAACGCCGAAACCGTAATTACATTTACATAGTTAGCCGGATAAAAATAACTCACATCGATATTGTCATTCCCTGCGGCGGCAACTACTACGCACCCAAGTGCATGAGCGTAATTTATGGCATCCTCGAGAGTTCGAGTTGTTCCTGCGCTGCCCCAGCTGAGACTCAGAATATCTGCGTTATTATCAGCGGCATAAGTTATGGCTTCTGCTAAATCGGACGTATATCCGGAACCTTCTGCCCCGATTCCTTTTAACGCCATTATCCTGGCATTATAAGCGACACCGACCACACCTATACCGTTATTACCTTCTGCGGCTATAGTGCCTGAACAGTGGGTTCCATGACCGTGGTCATCAATAGGGTTATTGTCATTGTTGCGAAAATCCCAGCCCCATCTATCATCAACATAGCCGTTTCCATCGTCATCAACTCCCACCAAACCAATCTCTGCAGTGTTTATCCAGACATTCTGATCTATATCGGAGTGGTTGTAATCTAAGCCTGTGTCGATGACTGCGACAATAACGTCCTCTCCTCTTTTGATATCCCAGGCGGATGAAGCCTGTATCTTATGCAAACCCCATAAGTCCTGGTATGACTTCCCCCAGCTTCCCGAGGAGTAGTAATAGGGGTCGTTTGGGAGAAGACAGATATGGGCGATATAATTGGGCTCGGCATATTCTACGTTGGGGTCCTGCTTATACATTTCAACTGCTTCGGGAACAGTAACTTCTTTGCCTATCTTTAATTTATAGATATTGCTAAGATCGGGAGATTCTTCGGTTGGAAGTGCAGTCCTTTTTAACTTCATTCCCTTGGGCCTGCTGCCCTTAAAGATCTTCTTCATCGATGTTACATTCAGTTTCTTATGCAGAACGTCTATAGATGACAGCCCTGTTACGGCTATCTGGTCAGTTGATATGGTGGTCTGAACTTTGGCGGTCTTCTTGAACTTTACTATTATCTCATCAGGAGCGAATTTTGCTTGATTTGAGCCGGAAGTATCGACAAAAGACGGCGCGCCTGAATCTTTCGATGGATCGAGTGCGGGTAAGTCAGAAGAAACGGTATTAACAATATTAGTCGCGGTACCTTGAGAGGTTATGTTGCCGATCAACTGGTTATCGCCTGAAACCGCGTCTGCTTCTATACCAGTGCCGTCAGGGGAAGATGAGACGTTGCGGACTAAGATGTTATTGTTGGCATTTACTAAAGATATACCTGAGGATGTAGAACTCTTACAGGTAATGCCCTCTAACCTTATATAATTAGCACCGTCTAATCTTATAGCGGGACCTTCCGCATTTACCACTACTTCCCCGTTCGCGCGAAAGACGATATATCCTTCGGAAGTGCCTGAATTAGTTATGGTTACGGCTTCATTATAAGTGCCGGCTTGGATTTCTGCGGTATCTCCGGGATTTAAGGTATCGGCTGCCTTCTGGATGGTGGCCCAGGCGCCTTCCGGGGCGTTCTCTAGGCCTGAGTTGGAGTCATTGCCGTCTGTGCGGACATAAAAAGTGCCGGCAAATGCCGGCATCATCATAATAAATGAAGCTAGTATGATAAAGACTTTTTTAAAAGCTCCGGGGGGCTTAAGAGACAAGTGCCAGCTTTCCTTGCTAATAAAGAGTTTCGATGAGTTAAGAGCCAATTATAGCCTCTAAAAATGGGCATAAAACGTTTTAGTCTATAGTTTAAAAAGTAGCAAAAAAAATTAGGTTTGTCAAGGAGATTTTTACTTATTTTTCGCTCTTTCCAACTTCTCTTTGGCGTCGGTGTAATCAGGGTTTATCTCGAGTGCTTTCTTCCAGAATTCCCTTGCCTTCTTGAAGTCGCCGTGGGCGGCGTAGAGATTGCCGAGGTTATAGTTGGCTTCGGAGAAATAAGGATAGATCTCGATGGCCTTTTCAAATGACGCGGCCGCTTCCTTATACATCTTCGCCTTTAGGTAGGCATTCCCGAGGTCATACCAGAAATAAGCGTTTGTCGGCGTCAGTTCAACGGCTTTCTTGTAGAATTTTATTGCCTCCTGATACTTGCCGCGCCTGTAGTAGATATTGCCCGTAAACCTGTAAGCCAGAGGCAGGTTGGGATTTATCCTTATCGCTTTTTCATAGGTGCTAAGCGCCTTATCTTCCTTGCCCATCGTGTCGTAGAGCGCGCCGAGATTCAGATAATGGTAAAAAGTGTGCCTGCTGAACGGGTCAAGGCGTATGGCTTCCAGATATTCCCTTTCAGCGTCCTTGTATAACTTTAAGTTGAAATATGCCACCCCGAGATTCGTATGGACGCGGGCGCTTTGGGGCGAGAACCTTAAGGTATAATTATAGAAGATAACCGGATCCCTCCAGACATAATTCTGTCTTATGGTCAGGACGCCGAGAATGGCGCAGATGACGATCAAAAAACTTACGATACAGAGCCGGGTAGACTTAAAATCAAACGCGCTAAGAAAAATAGCTGACGCGGCCAGAAAGAACCCCGCCGACGGGAAATATAGCCAGTGCTCGGCGACAAAGGCGTTTATCGGGCTGATATTTAAGACCGGGAGCAGCGCTAAGATAAACCACAGAAATCCGAAGAAGACCGGCTTTGAGCGACGGCGGATAAGCCATATCACTATGCCAAGCGCGATGAGAAATACCGAGGAGATGATAAATCTCGGGTCGAGGAACGAGACGACAGGGTCAAACAGGAAGTCCGAACGCTCCATATGCAGCCCGGCGGGAAACAAAAGCATCTTAAAATAAGCCACGACTACCGACGGGATAGTAAGCAGCCGGCTAAATAGCGGCGCGAAATCGCTGACTATTGAGGCGCCTTTTACATTAAGCAGGACTATGTGCCTTATGAAGGCATAAACGCATAAAACTGCGGCAAGCGGAATATACTTACGAAGGCCCTTGAAACTGAACCTGCCGAAACAGGCCTCGTAAAGGATAAAGATGAGCGGTAAAAACGCGGCTATCTCTTTTGTCAGGAGCCCGAATACGAAAAATAATGCCGACGCGGCATAGTATAACCGCCTGGAATTCCCGTCGCGGCCAAAGTGCTCTATGAAAAACATAAGCGAGACAAGGCAGAAAAATGCCGCCAATAGGTCTGCCCTTCCCGAGATATAACTGACTGCCTCTGTCTGGACAGGATGCAGGACAAAAAACAGCGCCGTCAAAAACGCCAGGGGCCTGCGCCCGAAGATAAGCAGGATTATATTAAATATCAGGACGGCATTGGCGAGATGGATAAGGAGATTTGTCAGATGATATCCGAACGGCTCTAATCCCCACGATTTATAATCCAGCGCGAAGGTCGCCATGAGGACCGGGCGGTAGAATCTCCCCATCATATCCTGATGATAGATATTTTCCGTAAAAAGGCGCGGGATATAGCCGAGGTCCCTGATGTGTAAGTTGGTGACGACGAGTGGGATGTCGTCCCAGATAAAGGTGCCAAGCAGCGAATTAAGGTATACTATCGCCCCCAAGGCGAGTATTATGAGGATAAGGATCAGGTCCGCGGTTCTTTTGCCCATATTTATCCTGATTATACCTCACTTGATTTCCGATTTACAGGCCCTTTTTTTTCTTGTATAATCCGAACTATGCCGGAGATCAGAAAAATAACCGTCCCGCAGAGCTATCTGCTTTTCTTATTGGTCCTTGCCGTCTCTTTCACTTTGATATCCCTTACCATCAAAGACGTGGAATTCGCATCCGGGGCGGATGAGGGTTATTATTTAGGATATGCTTCATATATCGGCGAGCACGGCCCGGGCGGATTCGCGGACCTGTTTAAAAATTACATCGGCAACCAGAAGGACTGGCTTTACCCTAACCCGCTTAGGATAGGTTTTATATCCCTGTCCTCTGTCTGGCTTAAGATATTCGGATATTCTTTCCTGAATCTGGCTTATTTCTCTTTATTCTCGTTTTGCGTTTTTTTGATCATCTCTTTTTACTTCACGGCCAAGTATTTCGACGAGAAAATAGCCCTCTTGCTCGCTATCCTCCTTGCCTTTTCGCCTATAAATATGGCTATGGCCCGGCGCGCGCTCCTTGACAGCACATTTAACCTCTTCTCGATATTTTCTATCTGGCTATTTTTCGGCCTTCTCAAGAAGAGGACCGTGTTAAAATATATCCTCTTTATCCTGATATATTCTTTTACCATCCTCATCAAGGAAACGGGCGTATTGCTCTCCCTCTTCTTCGTGCTTTATCTGATATTTCATAAAAATAAGGGGTATCTGCTGTCCGTAACGCTCTACCCATTCTTGATCGTAGGGTCAATTTACATGATCTCAGCCGGCGGCTTATCTAATGTGATAGGCATGATAAAGATCATCTTATCCTCCCCCGCTCACAATGAATACGCGATCCTCTTCGGCTCAGGGCCGTGGTTCCGCTA
>JAGUXU010000074.1 GCA_020061685.1 Candidatus Omnitrophota bacterium | reverse complement strand
GAATTCAATTCGCTCGTCGATTCGGCAGCGGACCTATTTGAATATAAATTGAGCATCCTCACCTCGAGATACGATGCGCGTGATGCCTCGGCAAAATCCAGGATCTGCGCCGAGATGCTTCCGACGATAGCCAAGGTGACCAACGCCGTATTGAAATTTGAATATATAAAACGGCTGGCCGAGAGGCTGCAGGTAAGGGAGGAAGCGCTGCTTACGGAATTAAAGAAGGTAAAGCCCGATTATACTTACGAACCGTCCGACGAGACTACGGCCCCTGCGGGCATATGTTCGGGCACCGCGGCCGAGAAGGCCGTGATCGGACTGATGCTGGAAGACGCCGAATTCATCGCCGAGGTCCTGAAACACCTGAAGGCCGAGGATTTCTCGGATGAGAAGACGCGTAAGATAGCCGCCGAGATATTTAAGGCATACGCGGAGGGCAAAGCGCTTAATGCCGCGCAGTTTATCAACCGCTTTGATGACGACGACCTGAACCGGATCGTATCCGAGTCGTCCGGCTTGACCGAGATAATGACCGACAGGCAGAAGAACCTGTCCGACTGCATAAAAAATATGAAGGATCAGAACAATAGGAACAAACTCACGGAATTACGGAATCTGATAAACGTCGCGCAGATGATGGGCGACGGCAAGAAAGTAGATCAATTATTAGCCGAACTTAGTAATCTTTTGAGAGGTTCTAAGGAATTCGCGAGGAGATGAAGGCCGTGAAGAAGAAGAAAAAAGTCGATATCAGAAAAAGGATAAAAGGCCTCGACAAGCTTATCGCCTTAGGGAAGGAGAAAGGGCACCTTACCTTTGAGGAGGTAAATGACCTGTTGCCCGAGGATATAACCTCTTCCGAGGAGATAGACGAGATCTTCGCCATCCTGGACAAGGAGAATATCGAGATACTGGACGCCGAGGAGGCGAAGGAACTCAAGGAAGAGGCGCAGGAGGAAGAAAAGGAAGAGATACGCAAGGTCGAGATAGAGGTTGAAGAGATCCCGAGGATGGCCCAGATGGAGGACCCTGTCCGGATGTACTTAAAACAGATGGGCCAGATCCCCCTTCTTTCCCGCGAAGACGAATTAAGCCTCGCCAAGAAGATCAAGGAAGCGGAGTTCAGGTTCAGGGAAGCGGTCTTTGAATGCAAGTTCTGCAAGAAAGAGATATTGCAGCTCGTCAACAGGATCTTCGACAAGCAGGTAAATATCGATGAGGTGGTAAATATAGACCCCACCGAAAGGATAGAGAAGACCTTAAGGAAGATCGTGCGTCTTACCAAGAGATTGAGGGGCGCCAAGAAGACGACGAATCTCGTTCCCCTTCTGACGGAGTTTAAGTTCTCCATTGTCGTGGTCGAAGACGTGGCTAACAGGATCAAATCGCTGGCCTCTGAGATAGATAAGATCAACCGCGAGACGGACAGGTTAAGGGAAAGGGGCTCCCGCGGGCAGATCTTTGCCCTGAAAGAAAGAAAACGCAAAATAATAAGGGATTTCGGCGAGCCTCTACTTAAGGTCAAGGACTGCCTTGCTTTCATCAAAAAACGTGAAGGGCAGTTTGAGAGGGCCCAGAAGAAACTCGTCGAGGCGAACTTAAGGCTTGTCGTCTCGATCGCAAAGAAATACACCAACAGGGGCCTCTCGTTCCTGGACCTGATACAGGAAGGCAATATCGGGCTCATGAGGGCGGTCGACAAGTTCGAATACGAGAGAGGATATAAGTTCTCGACTTACGCGACGTGGTGGATAAGGCAGGCCATAACGCGCGCCATCGCCGATCAGGCCCGCACTATCAGGATACCCGTCCATATGACCGAGACCATCAATAAGTTGATCCGTGTATCAAGGAATCTCGTGCAGGAGACCGGAAGGGAACCTGTGCCCGAGGAGATAGCGCATGAGATGAGGATGGCCACCGAGAAGGTGCGCGGCATCCTTAAGATCGCGCAGGAACCCATCTCTCTGCAGACGCCCGTGGGCGATGAGGGCGATACCCATTTCGGGGATTTTATAGAGGATAAAAGGGCCATCTCTCCGGCTAACGCGACCGCCTATTCCATGCTGAAAGAACAGTTAGAGGGGGTGCTTACCACCCTTACGGAGAGGGAGAAGAAGGTATTGAAACTTCGTTTCGGGATAGGCGACGGCTGCCCGCGCACCCTCGAGGAAGTCGGCTCCATCTTTAACGTGACGCGAGAGAGAGTAAGGCAGATAGAGGCGAAGGCCCTCCGCAAACTCAGGCATCCTATCCGTTCGAAGAAACTGAAGACATTCCTTGAGGTCGGCCTCGGATTAGGAGAGGAGAGTGCTACCTGATAACGGGAAGATAACAAGGCGCGATTTCTTCAAGTTCTCTTTCGCCGGTCTGGCGCTGGTCGCCGCCGGCGATATTATTTTCAGGACGGCGAAGGCCTTCGCTCAACAGGGCGCATCGAACGGCAGGCCGAAGAAGAACATAAAGGGAAAGCATGACCTTGTATGCGCGAAGGGCGATGATCCGTACGCGATCACCGTAAAAGCGGTCGACGCAATGGGCGGTATGGAAAGGTTCGTCAAGAAGGGCTCCGTCGTCGTCATAAAGCCCAACATAGGATGGGACCGCACGCCGGAGCAGGCCGCCGACACAAACCCATTGGTCGTCGCCGCGCTCATAGACCTTTGTTTTAAAGCGGGCGCCAAGCGCGTCAATATATTCGACATCCCGTGCAGTGACGCCAGGCGCAGCTACGAGAACAGCGGCATACAGAGGATTGCGAAGGAGAAGGGGGCGAACGTGTATTTTGCCGACGACTGGAATACCGCCAAGGCGAAATTCGGATACGCCAGTCCCATGGAAGGCTGGCCTGTCCTGAGGGACGCGATAGAGTGCGACACTTTTATCAATGTACCGGTGCTCAAGCACCACGGCCTGACCCGCCTTACGCTTTCGATGAAGAACCTTATGGGCGTCTGCGCCGGCAACCGCGGCATCATCCATCAGGATATAGCGAGAAAGATAGTCGACCTCACAGACTTCATTAATCCGGAACTGACGGTGATCGACGCGGTAAGATTTTTATACAGGCACGGCCCCACCGGAGGGGACCTAAATGACGTAAAGAAGTTGGATTCCGTTATCGTCGCGACAGACCCCACTCTTGCCGACTCCTATGCCGCCAGGCTGGCCGGGCTGGACCCGCTGTCGCTCGATAACATAAAGATCGCGGTGCAGCGCAAATTCGGCAGCGCCGACCTTGATAAAGCCGATATAGCCGTGCTTGGCTCGCGCCTGATATGAAAACCGGAAAATGGATAGCGCTGCGCAGGGCGTCGCAGGCAATATTCCTGCTTCTCTTCGTATGCGTCCTGTGGTCGACGACCCATCCTCTTAACGGCCCCTTATCGCCGCAGCTTTTATTCAAGATAGACCCCCTCATAATGATATTCACTTCGTTAAGCGAGAGGATAATATTGCCGGGCCTGGTCTTTGCCGCCGCGATGCTGGCAGCCACGGTCGTCTTCGGAAGGTTTTTCTGCGGATGGATGTGCCCGCTTGGTTCTACGCTCGACCTCCTCGGGTGTTTGGGAAGAAAGGGCATCAAGAGAAGGAAAGAGGTAGACGCGGTCAACGCGAAGGTAAGAAAGCCGAAGTTCTTCCTGTTCGCCGTAATAGCGGTGTCCGCGGCGGCAGGGCTTCAACTGGCATGGGTATTCGATCCGCTTGTGATAACTGCGCGGTTTATCTCGCTTAACTTTATTCCGGCCGTAACCCTCTCTATAGATAAATTTTTTATCTGGCTGATATCGGGCCTTGACCTCAGAGGGCCGGTCTATGACCTTTACAGGTCGCTTAAATCTTCCGTGCTCGGCATAAACGTATATTTCTTTTCGCACTCATTTTATATCTTTTTGTTTTTCGCGGCGATATGCGCCTCGGCGCTCGCGGTGCCGCGCCTATGGTGCCGCTCCCTGTGTCCGCTGGGCGCTATATACGCGCTTACCGCTAAGGCCGCGTTCTTAAGGAGGACATTCGAATCATGCAAGAATTGCGGCGTATGCAAGAGCAATTGCCGCATGGGAGCCATAAAGGATGACGCGGGTTATTCGAAAGGCGAATGCATACTCTGCATGGATTGCAT
The DNA here is from genome assembly GCA_020061685.1 of Candidatus Omnitrophota bacterium. Lineage (GTDB taxonomy): Bacteria > Omnitrophota > Gorgyraeia > Pluralincolimonadales > Pluralincolimonadaceae > JAGUXU01. Next base: position 2,235 of record JAGUXU010000074.1, on the reverse strand, counting down.
TTATGACTGTCCGGAAAATATAACGCGTTTTTCCTGGCCGTCCGCGGGGCGTGAGGGAAGCGGTCCGCCGCCGGACAGGGATGGGATGACGAGGAGGGATTTTCTTCTGCTGTCGGCCCTGACGGTCTCCTCCCTCGGTTTTGAATTCAACCGGAAGCGGCTGCGCAGGCCGAGGAACGTCATAAGGCCGCCCGCGGCGCTTGAGGAAGCGGAATTTCTCGACCGCTGCATAAGATGCGGCAACTGCATGAAGGTATGCCCTACGAACGGGCTTCAGCCGGTCTCCTTCCAATCCGGCATCGAGGGGGTCTGGACGCCGCAGCTCGTCCCGGAGATAGGATACTGTGAATATAACTGCACGCTCTGCGGAAGGACATGTCCTACCGGGGCTATACGCGGCGTGACGCTGGAACGAAAACATGAAACGATACTCGGGCTTGCGCAGGTCGACCGTTCTATATGCATCGCCTGGGCCGAGAATAAGCAGTGTGTAGTCTGCGAAGAGCACTGTCCCGTCTCGGATAAAGCGATAAAATTAAAGAGAGAGGCCGTCAGCGGCATAGAAGTACTGAGGCCGATCGTCGACGTCAATCTGTGCGTGGGCTGCGGAACATGCCAGAACAAATGCCCGGTCCGCCCGGTCAGGGCTATACGGGTATCGCCGATCTAGCGGGTTCCGTGTTGTCAAGGACTATGGAAAATAGTATAATGATACCCGTGAAAAGAACGCAACATGTGAGGCCCACGGTCTTTCTCGATTTTGATAATACGATCTCAAGGTTTGACGTCTTTGACAGCCTGCTCCTTAATTTTGCCAAGGACGACAGGTGGCGCGGGCTCGAGGATAAATGGAAGAAAGGCAGGATCGGTTCAAAGGAATGCCTCGCGGGCCAGCTTACGAGCATAAGCGTGACCAGGGAGAGGCTTGATAAATACCTCTCAAATATCAAATTAGACCGTTATTTCAAGAGATTGTTAAGGCTGCTGCGTGCCAGAGGCATCAAGACCGTGATATTAAGCGACAATTTCGATTATATACTGGACCGCGTATTAAAGAGTAACGGTATAGGAAGATTAAAGGTCTATTCCAACAAGCTTAAATTCAAGGATGGGCGGCTGATACCGCGCTTCGATTTTACCGATAAATATTGCCGGAAATGCGCCCATTGTAAAAAGAAGAACCTCTTCGCCAATGCCGGCAACGGCTCGATGACGGTCTACGTGGGAGACGGGCTTTCGGATATCTGCCCCTCAAAGAATGTGGACCTGGTCTTCGCGAAAGAAGACCTCCTGAGATATTGCAGGAAGAATAAACTGCCCTGTATCCCTTATAAGGAGCTTAAAGATGTCTACGATTATTTCAAAAAAAACTAATAACCGCTTATCAAAGGAAGAAGAACTTTTAAGAGCGGAGGAGAAGTACTGTTCATGGGGCGACACCGTCCATTACATAGATAAACCGACGATATTCACGGACGCCGAGGGAAGTTACCTCTATGACAGAAAAGGCACGCCCTATCTCGACCTGCAGATGTGGTATTCGGCCGCGAGTTTCGGCTACAAGAATAAGCGCCTCAATAGCGCCCTCAAGAAACAGTTAGACCGGCTCCCGCAGCTGGCCTGTCAGTATCTCCACGAAGAAAAGATACGGCTGGCGGAGAAACTCGGCCGCAGGATAGAGGCCATCTTCGAGGAGAAAGGCAGGATACATTTCAACGTCGGCGGTTCTTCCGCTATCGAGGATTCGCTTAAGATCGTCAGGAACCACACCGGCAGGAACCTCGTCTTCGCGTTTATGGGCGGATATCACGGGAGGACTCTTGCCGCCTCGGCCATAACCTCAAGTTTCAGGTACAGGGAGAAGTACGGGCACTTCGGCGACAGGGCGCACTTCGTCCCGTTCCCTTACTGTTTCAGATGCCCATACGATAAGAAGAGGGATTTTTGCGACCTGTATTGCCTTAAGCAATTCGAGCGGCTCTTCGAGACGGAATATTATTCGGTCGTGAACAAGAAGACCAATAAGTGCGAGTTCGCGGCTTTCTACGCGGAGGTGATACAGGGGACAGGCGGATATATGGCCGCTCCGGCCGACTATTTCACCGCGCTTAAGGATATCCTTGAGAGGTACAACATATTGCTGGTGGACGATGAGATACAGATGGGCTTCTTCAGGACCGGCAAGCTCTGGGCCATCGAACATTTCAACGTAGCTCCCGATATCATCGTCTTCGG
>JAGUXU010000071.1 GCA_020061685.1 Candidatus Omnitrophota bacterium | reverse complement strand
TAAAATACAGGACCTCATACGGACAGAACGTCCTGGACCACCTCAAGGAATCGGCGTTTATCATGGGCACGATGGCCAACGAACTCGGGTTGGACGCGAGCCTTGCCAAGCGCATAGGGCTTTTGCATGATATAGGCAAGGCGGTAAGCCACGAGGTGGAAGGCGCACATCCGAAGTTAGGCGCCGAGATAGCGAAGAAATACGGCGAGAACGAGCTAGTCATAAATGCCATCGAAGGGCATCACGGAGAGATAGCGCCCATTTCCATTTACACGGTTTTGGCAAGCGCCTCCGACGCTGTTTCCGGCGCGCGTCCCGGCGCCCGCCGCGAGACGCTTGAGGTATATATAAAGCGCCTCGAGAAATTGGAAGAGATCGCGGATTCGTTCAAGGGTGTGGAGAAGGCATACGCGATACAGGCCGGACGCGAGATAAGGGTTGTCGTCGAGCCGAACAAGATAACCGACGCGCAGGCGACGGTCCTGGCGCGCGAGATCAAGAAGAAGATAGAAGAAGGGATGGAGTATCCCGGCCAGATAAAGATAACCGTCATACGCGAGACCCGCGCGATAGAGTACGCGAAATAAAAAGAAAGTTGCCAAATGAACATCCTGATTATCGGTGATGTAGTCGGAAATCCGGGCCGCGAGGCCGTAAAACGCCTGCTTCCGAAGATAAAACAACGGGAGAAGATAGATTTTACGATCGCCAACTCCGAGAATGCGGCAGGCGGAGCGGGCTTGACGCCGGAGACAGCAAAGGACCTGCTTGATATGGGGGCGGATGTCCTGACCAACGGCGACCATATATGGGACAGGAAGGAGATCCTCGAGGTCATAGACAAAGAACAAAGGATATTGCGGCCGCTCAATTATCCGGATGGCGCTCCCGGCAACGGCTCCGTCGTCATGCACTCGAAGACCGGGGCGAAAGTCGGGGTCGTAAATCTGGTCGGAAGGGTCTTTATGCAGGCGGTAGAGTGCCCGTTCAAGGCGGCCGTCAGGGAGATAGAGAAGATAAAGGCCCAGACGCCGGTCATCGTCGTGGATATACACGCCGAAGCGACTTCCGAGAAGCTGGCGCTCTGTTTTTATTTAGACGGTCTTGTCAGCGCTGTCTGCGGCAGCCACACGCATATCCAGACGGCTGACGAGAGGATATTCCCGAAAGGGACGGCTTATATAACCGACCTCGGTATGACCGGACCTTTCGATTCCGTCCTGGGAAGAAGGCCCGAGCAGATAATCAGGCGTTTTATAACAGGGCTTCCGACAAGATTTGAGATGGCCGACTCGAATATCCAGCTTCAGGGCGTTATAATAGGTTGCGACGATAAGACAGGCAAGGCCAGTTCCATAAAGAGGATACAGGAAAAGCTTACCTAAGATAATTTATCATGTTCCCGGCCGATCAGGTAGCGACAGGCAGACTTATTTATACCGTATCCCGGCTTACGCGGGAGATGAAAGCTGTCCTCGAAGGCACTTTCACCGACGTGTGGGTCGAGGGCGAGGTCTCAAATTACACGTTCCACCCCTCAGGGCACATGTATTTTGACCTTAAGGACGCGGAGGCGGTCCTGCACTGCGCGTTCTTCAAGAACGCGAACCAGAATATAAAATTTGCGATAAAAGACGGGCTCAAGGTCCTTTGTTTCGGCAGGGTCAGCATATACGACAAGAGGGGGCAATATCAGTTATATATAGATAAGGTAGAGCCCAAGGGTATCGGGGAATTACAGCTTGCCTTTGAGCAGCTGAAGGAGCGCCTGCAGAAGGAAGGGCTGTTTGACGAGGCGCATAAAGTCCCGATCCCGGTCTTTCCGGCTAAGATAGGCATCGTGACTTCGCCTACGGGCGCGGCGATACGCGACATACTGCATATATTGCGCCGCAGGTTCGACGATATCGGGATACTGATATACCCCGTGAAGGTGCAGGGCGAGGGCGCGGCCGGGGAGATAGCCGCGGCGATAGAGGGCCTTAACCGTATGTCCGATATAGATGTCCTGATACTGACGCGCGGAGGAGGAAGTCTTGAGGACCTGTGGGCTTTTAACGAAGAAGCGGTCGCGCGCGCGATCTACACTTCGAAGATACCTGTTATCTCCGCGGTAGGCCACGAGGTGGATTATACGATCTCTGATTTTGTCGCGGACTTAAGGGCGCCTACCCCGTCGGCCGCAGCCGAACTCGTGATAGCGAGGAAAGAAGATTTTATCGGGAGGGTAGAGGACCTCTTAAAGGACCTGAGGGCCTCTCTGGACAATTCCGTCTCGATATTTGAGAGCCGTATGGCTGACCTGCTGGATAGCCCGGCATTTAAACATCCGTTTGAGATGATAGAGCGCCATGAAGAGCGGCTTGATGACCTGATAAGGACATGCAGGAAGTATTTCTCTCATATGATAAGCATAAAGGCGGAGAGGTTCAATACGGTCATTGGGCGGTTAGAGGCGCTTTCCCCGCTGGCTATCTTAAAGCGCGGTTACAGCATAACGCTGCAGCCGCCCGGCGGCAGCGTAGTAAGGGACGCCAAGGGCATAAAGCGCGGCGATATGATAGAGACGAAACTTTATAAGGGGCGGTTGATAAGCGAGGTCAAGGAGATAACGAAGGAGGGGGTTTAGATGACTGCCGAGATAAAATTTGAGGACGCGTTAAAGAGACTGGAGAAGGTGGTCGCCGACCTTGAGTCGGGAGACCTCTCGCTCGATGATTCGCTCAAGAAATATGAGGAGGGCGTAAAATTAGCGCAGTTCTGCTCGAAGAAACTGGAGTCGGCGCGCAAGAAAGTGGAGATACTGGTCAAATCGGGTTCCGGAAAATTAGAGGCCAAGCCATATGAAGACCGCCGAATACCTGAAGAATAAAGGCAGGATCATAGACGCGGCGCTTGATTCGTATCTTCCGAGGGAGACCGATTATCCCAAGGTGATCCATAAGGCGATGAGATATTCGGTATTCTCGGGCGGAAAACGTATCCGTCCGATACTTGTCCTCGCCTCATCCGAGGCCTGCGGCGGAAAGGCCAAAGAGGCCTTGCCTGTCGCCTGCGCGATAGAGATGCTGCATACCTATTCCCTGATCCACGACGACCTGCCGGCCATGGACGATGATGATTACAGGAGAGGAAAGCTTACCTGCCATAAGAAGTTCGGCGAGGCGGTCGGGATACTGGCGGGCGACGCGCTGCTTACATTCGCGATGGAATTG
>JAGUXU010000125.1 GCA_020061685.1 Candidatus Omnitrophota bacterium | reverse complement strand
GTATGGCCTTCTCTATCTCGCCCGCGGCCGAAGCGTCCCACGGCTGGATGACCAGGAGTTTGGCATCCGGCACCGATATGGCCGCCAAAGACTTAAGCGGTGTGGGCGTCCCGTAATAATCTACCTTTATGGAATCCACCAGTGACGGAGAGGCGCGTCCGGTGCGCACAGTACCGAACTCGTGCGAGAGCACCTCGACGCTCTTCTTCATCCTCTCTTCAGCGTCGCGTAAAACATCTTTTACGGTATGGCCTGTGAACATATCTTTCTGGCCTCCCTCTTATGAGACGATAGTGCCTACCTTCTCTCCGAAGCAGGCGCGTTTAATGTTTCCCTTGACGTTTAGATTAAATACGACAAGGGGAAGGTGGTTATCCATGCAGAGGCTTATCGCGGTGGAATCCATGACCTTTAACCCCCGCTTTATCACCTCTATGTATTTCAGCTTGTCATATTTCTTGGCGTGCTTGTCGATGACCGGATCGGCGGAATATATGCCGTCGACCTTCGTCGCCTTCAGTATCACGTCCGCGCCGACCTCAATGGCTCGGAGAACCGCGGCGGTATCGGTCGTAAAATAGGGGTTGCCGGTGCCGCCGGCGAAGATGACGATGCGCCCTTTTTCCAGATGGCGTATCGCCCTGCGCCTTATATACGGCTCGGCGATCTGTTCCATCTGGATCGCCGTCAATACCCTCGTAAAGCAGCCGAGTTTCTCGAGCGCGCACTGCAACGCCATCCCGTTAATGACGGTGGCGAGCATTCCCATATAATCGGCGGTCGAACGGTCCATGCCTTCTTTCGCGAACTTCTCGCCGCGTATTATATTGCCGCCGCCTATGACGACCGCGACCTCTATCCCCGACTCCCTGACTTCTTTTATGCGCTCGGCGATCCTCGCGCAGGCCTTGGGGTCAATACCGTAACCTCCCTGCCCCTGCAGGGCCTCGCCGCTTATCTTTAACAGGACTCTCTTGAATAACGGCTTGCTTACCTTCGCCGCCATAGGTCTTATACCTCTTCGCCTAATTGGTACCTCGTAAACCTTCTTATGACTATATTCTCGCCGATCTTCGCGATGACGTTCGTCAGGTAGTCTTTTATCGTCAGCGACGGGTCCTTGACGAACGGCTGCTCAAAAAGGCAGAGCTGTTTTATCTCTTCCTCGCTTAGATCCTTAGGGGCGTCTTCCTTCTTCAGATACTTCGGCGAGACAGAGGCGATCTGCAGCGCCAGGTCCTTGGCGAATTTTTGGAAGTCTTCTGTCCGCGCGACAAAATCGGTCTCGCAATTGACCTCGACTAAGACGCCTATCCTTGAGTCATGATGTACGTATGAACATATCATGCCTTTATTCGCGGTGCGGCTTGCCTTTTTCGCCGCGATCTTAAGGCCCCTCTCTTTAAGGATGGCCATCGCTTTATTGACATCGCCGCCGGACTTTGTGAGCGCGTCTTTACAGTCCATAAAACCGGCGCCGGTGGTATCTCTTAACTTCTTAACGTCTTCCGCTTTGATCGTCATATCACACCTTTGTTGTCTTTTTCTTCTTGACCCCGGGGGTCTCTTCCTCTATCTTCTTGCCTTTCAATACCTTCTTCTTCAGTTCCTCGGCCACATCCTCATCTACGACGACATCCCCCTTCTCGGCCTCGCCTTCGGCCTCCGCCGCCTTTGCCGCCTCGGCCGCCTTGGTGTCCATGAGCACCTTCCTGCCTTCGAGTATGGCGTCGGTGACCAGTTGCGTTATGAGCTTTACCGAACGGATAGCGTCGTCGTTTCCGGGTATAGGATACTCTATCTTGTCCGGGTCGCAATTAGTATCAACCAGCCCTACGACCGGAATGCCGAGCTTGTTGGCCTCGGCTACCGCTATCTCTTCCTTCTTTGAGTCGACTATATATATCGCAGCCGGGACCTTGCCCATATCAAGTATCCCTCCAAGGCTATGTGTCAATTTCGCGTGCTCTCTGCCGAGCTTCGCCGATTCCTTCTTTGAGAGTTTATCCATCGTGCCGTCTTCCTTCATCTTCTGGATGTCCTTCTGGCGCTTTATGGATTTCTTTATAGTCGCGAAGTTCGTCAATTCGCCGCCAAGCCAGCGCTCGGTGACATAGAACATCCCGCAACGCTTAGCCTCCTCTTTTATAACATCTTTCGCCTGTTTCTTCGTCCCCACGAACAGGACCGCTTCGCCTCTTGAGGCAATCTCCCTCAAAAAGCTCAGGGCCTTATTCAGGGCCGACTCGGTCTTTTCCAGGTCGATTATGTAGATGCCGTTCTTTTCCCCGAAGATAAACCTCTTCATCTTGGGATTCCAGCGTTTTGTCTGGTGGCCGAAGTGGACTCCTGCTTCAAGTAACTGTTTTATCGTTTGCGTAGCTGCCAATTTCTGCTTCCTCCTTATCTTATTTTAATCTTGTAATTCTATCACAGGCAGGGCTGTTCTTTCAAGCTTTTTTTATGCCGAATGTAGCAACTCAAGATGTCATTCTTCGGCATCCCGATACTTCGGGACCTCTTCCTCAAGGAATTGCAGGTCGTAGAGGCGCTTGTATATGCCGCCCTTCCGCAGCAATTCCTCATGGGGCCCCCTCTCTACTATCCTGCCCTTATCCAGGACTATTATCTTCGTGGCGAATTTGACGGTGGAGAGCCTGTGGGCAATGACGAAGACGGTCCTGCCCTTCATTAGTTTTTCTATCGCTTCCTGGACGAGCTGTTCCGACTCCATATCAAGCTGCGAGGTCGCCTCATCCAGTATGAGGATGGGCGCGTCTTTAAGCACGGCGCGGGCGATGGCGAGCCTCTGGCGCTCTCCTCCGGAGAGCCGGTGCCCCCTCTCGCCCACTATGGTCTTATAGCCGCCCGGAAGCCTCTCTATAAAATCGTGCGCGTTGGCTATCTCGGCCGCCTTAACGATCTCTTCGTCGGAAGCGCCGGGTTTCCCATATGATATATTGGCCTTTACCGTATCATGGAAAAGTATCGTCTCCTGCGTGACTATGCCGACCCGGGAGATAAGCGATTTGAGCTTAAGGTCTTTGACATCCAGGCCGTCTATGGTCACCTTTCCGCCGGTAGCATCGTAGAACCTCGGTATCAGGTTGACCAGGCTGGATTTCCCGCCGCCGCTCGGCCCGACTATAGCAAGGACCTCGCCCTTCTTTACTTCCAGATCTATCTTATGCAGGACTATCTCGTCGCCGTAAGCGAAACTTACTTCGTCGAATCTTATGGAATCCCTGAATGCCGGCAGGTCGGCCGCCCCATCCTTCTCGATGACCTTCGGCTTCTTGTCGAGTATCTCGAATATCCTCTCGGCCGCAGCAAGCGCCTTCTGGTTTATTGAATTTATCTTGCCGAGCCTACTTAGGGGCCTCGAGAGCATGAATATCGCGACTATGAAAGCTATAAAACCCGCCGGATCGGCGGTATTCATGATGATCTTGCGGCCTCCGAGCCAAAGGATCAGACAGCCGCAGCTTATCCCGATGAATTCGATCATCCAGTCAAGGAGCTTCTCCCTCTTGGCCGATCTCATGAACATCTTATAAAGGGCCTGATTCTGCGAGTCGAATTTCCTCTTCTCGGGGTCCTCCATCGAGAAGGCCTTGACTATCCTCATCCCGCTTATCGTCTCGACTAAGGTAGTCGTGACTAAACCCATCTGCTCCTGCACGTCTCCGGAGATCTTCCTCAGTTTTTTGCCCACCCGCACTATCGGATACATTATAAGCGGCAGCACGACGAAACTCAGCACGAGCAGGTTCCATCCGATGTTATACATCTCGCGAAGGAAGAATATCATGAATACATAAACGGCGACCTGCGAACTCTGATATACCAGATCGGTTATGCCTTCAGTTATCGAGTTCTGGACCATGCTCGTATCATAGGTGATCCGCGAGACCAGGACGCCCGTATGGGACCTGCTGTAAAAATCAAGGGAAAACTCAAGCAATTTGTCGTAGATCGAGTTCCTTAAGTCGGTAAGGACCTTTGTGCTGACCTTGGCCATCAGGTATTGCTGAAGGAAAGTAAACAGGCCCCTCAGGAAAAAAGCGGCTATTATGCCGATTATCACCCACGCGAAGAGGGTAAGCTGCGGGACCGAATTTATCGCCGACATAAGCTCCTTCAGGAACTGGGGCATCTTATCCGGGATGCTCATCGGGGCCGCGCGCAGGACGTTATTTATCACCGGAATGACCATGGAAGTCGAAACAATGCCGAAGAAGACGCTGTTTACCACCATGCATAAGTTCGCCGATATAAGCGTCCCGAGGTGCGGCCTTACGAATTTAAGGAGCCTTAGGTATAGTCTCATAGGCCTCTAATGTTACCATATCCCGACGGGGGTGTCAAAGGCGAATTTCCGGCGCTTTTGAGGGCTTTTTGCTTGCAAATAACGCCCTTATCCTATAAAATAGCCATAAAATGGACAAAATAAGGGTAGGTGTCATAGGCGTAGGCCATTTGGGCAAACACCACGCGAGGATATATTCAGAGATGGCGGGCGTGGAACTGGCCGGTGTCTGTGATATAAACCCCCGCCTTGCCGGGAAACTGGCCAAAAAATACCGCTCGACCGCTTACTCCGATTACAAAAAGATGTTCGGGGGGATCGACTGCGCCTCTGTGGTAGTCCCGACCGAACTCCACTATCAGGTGGCGAAGGATTGCCTCTCAAGCGGCATCTCTGTCCTGATAGAGAAACCCATCACGAAAACGGTCGCCGAGGCCGAAGAGCTCCTCTCGCTTGCTAAAGAACGCGGGCTCATCCTGCAGGTCGGACACATAGAAAGATTTAACGCGGCGGTGATGGCGCTTGACGAGATACCCGGAAAGGTCAGGTTCATAGAATGCCACAGGTTAGGGCCCTTCAAGAAACGGGCGCTGGATGTGGGAGTTGTCCTGGACCTGATGATACACGACATAGATATAATTTTGGGCCTTGTAAGGTCCGAGGTCGTCTCTGTCGACGCGGTAGGGGTGAACATCCTGACTCCCCACGAAGACCTCGCGAACGTCCGCATAAGGTTCGCGAACGGCGCGGTCGCGAACCTGACGGCGAGCAGGGTCACGAAAGACGAGATGAGGAAGATACGGCTCTTTAAGGAAGACTGTTATATCTCGCTGGACTACATAAAGCAGGCAGCGGCAGTCTACAGGAAGAGCGGCAATAAGATAACGGCGCGGATGATAAACATCAGGAAGGAAGAGCCGTTAAAGAAAGAGCTGGGGGCCTTCATCAATTGCGTCAGGACCCGCGAACGGCCGCTCGTATCGGGAGAAGAGGGGCGCGACGCCCTCAAGATCGCGCTCCAGATAGCGGATGCCATCAGAGGTAATCTCTCGACGCATGCCTAAGACCATAATGATAATCGCCGGCGAGGCATCGGGCGACCTTCACGGCTCAAGCCTCGC
>JAGUXU010000192.1 GCA_020061685.1 Candidatus Omnitrophota bacterium | reverse complement strand
TTCCGCCGGATTCATCGGGATCTGTCCGGCCGGTAGAACGGTCAAGTTTTTTACATCTGTCTTTATTAAGACCTCGCTAAGCTGCGCGCTTCCTGACAAGACATCGCTTAAACCCTTATCGCTTTTAAGGCCCAAGTATACGTCAACACATGGCTTACGTAAATTGCAATCTACCAGCAGCACCGGCTTTTCCAAGTCCTGAGCCATAACTATACTTAAATTTACCGATACAAGCGTTTTTCCTTCCAAACTCCTTGAACTTGTGATCATCATCGTATTTAGGACACAGCCTTTTTCGCTAAAACATATATGTGTCCGCAGGGAGCGGAATTGCTCTACTATGGGGTCTTTGGGGTTGAAATAGGCGACTATTTTATGATCGACCCCGTTGGAATGAAATGCTTCTTCCGGGATCTCGGGTATTTTATATGCCGGGACTGTTCCCTCTGCGGGAGGCGGAGTGATTATGGGTTCGGCGGCCTTCCCGAGAGATTTCTCTTTCTCTTCGGCTGCTTTCTTTAATGCTTCGTTGATCTTATTGATATCGTTGTTATTTGCCATTTAATTCCCATTACTGGATTCCTGCTTTCGCAGGAATGACATATTACTCCTTTAACTTGCCATTTTCGGCTTCTTTTTCCGATATAGCTGTCTTGATTATCTCATCCGCTATCTTGGATTGCCTAACTTCCGAACTTATAACAGCGACTATAAATAACACCACAAAGAAAATAGTCATTGAAATAGCTATACGCCTGTGACGCCTTCTCATAGCCTGTAATATATCGCCATCTCGTATTGTGGGTATTGTACCTAATATCGGCAGATCAAGAAATCTCTTTGCGTCTTCGGCGCCTCTGAATGAATGGTCTCCATATTCAGATAAAAATACGCATCCAAATCCTGAAAGCATGCCTAATATAAAAGCTACTACACTAGTTACCAAGATCTGCGGCTTTGAAGGTTTTAACGGCAGACGTGCTTTTTCCAATATCATATATTTCGTGCCTTTTTCTTTGACCTCTTCTCCAGTCAATCTATTCTCTTCTACCTTCATCCGTAACATCTTATAGATATTGTCATTTACTTCGTTATCTCGTGTGAGATGCGCCAAATTTTTTTCCTGCTCGGGAAGCGATTCAATCTTACCCTCGTATTCCGCAACCAAACTTGTTAGCTCTTTCTTTCTCGCTAACAAATTCTCTTCTTCCTTCTGCGCATCCTTTAATTTTTGCTCCAATCTCTGATAAAAAAGAGGGGCCGTCTGGGAGGTCTCGCTATCAACCATCTTTTCTGTCTCAAGACGGAGCCTTTCCCGGACATCCTCTATCTCTATCTCTATATCGGTCAAGTCCGGAGAATCGGGATTGGTAGCCATTAAAGTATCCCGCCTTGACTGTAAATCCTGAAGCTTGGCGTTTAAATTAGCGACGGCGGGGTTTAAATCCATCATCTCGGAAGAGATGATAACCGCTTCCTGTCCGGCTAACTGCCTCTTTAATAGATCAATCTTATTGGCGGCCTCTTTTAAATTCATCTCAACGCCCGTTAACGCGGTCTGATAGTTTATCAACATAGAAACATTCAAATCGACTTCTTTTCCGGGCTGCTGAAGTGGGTATTTTGATTTAAACTCAAAAAGCGCTCGCTCGGAGTCTTCTAACTTCTTTTTATAAAGTTGAGCTTGTTCTTCGGCGAATTTGACCGCGAGCATCGCCTCTTCCGTCTTTTTTGAAACATTCTCATCTATGAAAATCTGAATTAACGTACCTATTATGGCTCTTGCCATTTTGGGGTCTTTGTCTTCATAGGATATCTGAAATACATCCGGAGCTTTAAGTTTCACCTCGGTTCGTTTTCGAATGCCATAGATCAACCCCTCGTAAGCAGCGGGGTCAGTTACCCCTTTATCTAAGTTAAGATCCCTGACTAATTTAATAAGGTGCGGATAATTTAAGATCTTCTCGGTCAGAGTCTTAAGTTGCTCGGCTAGGGTCGCTTGTTGTCCCGGTATTACGCCATATTGTTGCAATTCCCTGACTAGCAGCGGATTTACCGGTTTTTCTTCTTCTACCAACATCAATATGGATGACTGATAATACTTCGGAAGGAAAAAACTACCTATCGTCGCGGTGCAGAATACTATTACGAAGGGTAAAATAAAAAACCACCTGCGATGAAAAATTATCTGCAGGTAATCTCTTAATGATGCCTGAATATTCTCGGTGGTTGCAGTCATGTCTTAATCTTCTTTCAGATCCAGTAATCGTCCTACCTCTTTTGCCATCGCTTCGGCCTTTTTTTCCTTGTAAGGCGGCAATATCTCAACACCGCCGGATGTCTCTATCTTCTTCTCGACGTAATCATCGCCCCTGCCGAGGCGGTCTATGCTTGACTTATAGTCCTGCCTTGAGACCGTCTGGCGATTATCGTTAGTCAGGATATGAGGTGTTATAAAAACTAATATCTCCTTCTTTACGTCCTGATAGGACTTGTTCTTAAACGCCAAGCCAAGTATGGGAATATCACCTAAAATAGGGACTTTATTGATCGTCTGAATCTTTGTATTCTTGATGAGCCCGCCTAAGACTATCGTCTCGCCGTCTTTTACCATCATCGTCGTATCTGCCTGCGTGGTGTCTTTCGCGACGACATTATCTACCTCGGCGACTCTTCTCGCGGTGCTGACCTCGGGATGTATCTTCATCGTGACAAACTTGTCCTCGCCGATCTCGGGCGTAACGTCCAACTTAACGCCGACATCCACATACCTGACATCCTGAACGATAAGATGGGTGACGGGATCTGTGGTGGCTACCGAATAGGGCTCGCTGCTGCCTACTAAGATGTTCGCGGTCTCTCTGTCTATGACCACCACTCGGGGGCTTGAGAGGACCTGGGTATTTGAATTCGCCTTTAACGCCTCAAGAGTTACCGCGTATTCATCGGCGGTTAAACTGCCGACTTTGAATATGCCTCCCGGCCCTGCGGCCGCTAAATTAACGGCGAATTTTACGGCATTATCCACGAATTTCGGATGTTCGGAATGGGCCTCGGTGGTATTATCATGCTTCTGTTCCCACGATATGCCGAGCTTTGTGGTTTCATCCAAAGTGACTTCCATTATCATCGCCTCTATCAGGACCTGCTTGTGCTGCGAGTCCCACCCCTCTATAAAATTGTCTATATTCTTCAGGATAATGGGTGTCGCCCTGACGACGACGCTGTTAGTCCTCTCGTCAACGTAGATGTCGCCCTTCTCTTTCGGGACTATCTGCAGGAGTTTTGCCTCTACATCCTTCGCCTTAGAATAAAGCAGTTTATAGCTCTTTACCTGTGTTTCCTGATCAAGTTCCTGAAGCGCTTCCCCTATTTCTCTTATCTTGACGGGCGTATCGGTTATGATGGCCTGATTGTTCTTCTCGTTTATCTCGATTTTTCCACGTGGCGACTTCATTGACAAAAGGATACGTTTAAGATCGGCGACATTCGTATACGCCAAAGTGAATACCTTCGTCTGCAGGTTGGTGAACCGTTCCTGCTGCTGGGAATCCTGATATGAATAGACGCTTATTATGTCGTTCTCTATGGAAAAAACATAATTATTCGTCTTTAATACGGAATCCAATGCCTGATAGATGTTTACCTTATCCAGTTTGACGGTAATCTCGCCGACGACGCTCTTGCTTATGACGACATTAAGGCCGCTCTGCGCGGCGATCATCTTCAGGACCATCTCGATACTCATATTCTCGACGTCAAGCGTGATGGTCTTATCCGCGAGGTTCTCTTGGGCAAAACAAGGAAGAGCAAATACAAGAAGCGAGAGCATAAAAATCGCGCCAAACAATAGTTGCCATTTAAATTTCATTTTTAGGTCTCCTTTAGGGCGCGGCTTACGCCGTTCCTGCCGTCCGCCTTTACTTTGTATAATGCCCTGTCTACTTGTTTAACAAGGTCTATCTTCGTCGCACCGCTTTCCGGATAACTGGCCACTCCAAGACTGGCCGTCAGGCTTATTATATTATCTTTTGTCCCGAAAGCGTAGTTTTTTATTACCATCCTGATCCTGTCCGCGAGGATATACGCGCCTTCCATATCGGTCGCGGGTAAAATTACCGCGAACTCTTCGCCGCCGTATCTGGCGACTATATCCACCTCGCGGCAGACCCTCTTCAATATCAAGGCGACTTCCCTTAAAACAGCGTCGCCCTGAAGGTGCCCGAAGGTATCGTTTACTTCCTTAAATCCGTCGAGGTCGAGCATTATCAGACTGAACGGCTGCTGATAGCGCGCCGACCTTAATAGCTCTTTATCGAGCATATCATTGAAATATCTATAAACATAAAGCCCTGTCAGCCCGTCGGTGATGGATAATTCCTTTATCTTCTTGTGGAGCAGGGTGTTATTTATCGCTATGCTTGAATGACGCGCGATGATGGAAAATACCCTTAAATCTTCGTTGGTAAACGCGTTCGGGAAAGAATTTGTGACGGCCAGCATCCCGATGGGCCTATCGCTGGTCATCAGAAGGTTCGCCTGATAGGAACTCAAGATGTTCCTCGTCTCGGCGACGGTATTGTCTATGTTCGGCTCGTGCCCGTCTGACTGGCTTATCGTGACTTGTTCCGGCAACAGTTTCTCCCCTGTTAACCTGTTAAACGTCTCCACCATCTTCAATTTGAAGGCGTCTATCTCCTGTTGCGCCGTCGGATATTTTATCTCGACTATTATCTCGGTTCTCCTTGCCTCGTCGACAAACAACAGCCCGCACATGTGACAATCGATGGAGCGCTCTATTATTTCAAGGATCGCGTCTATTATCTCTTTATAGTCTAATCTTGAATATATTATATTACTAACTTCCTGTGAGATTGTCAACTCATATAATTCATCGTCAAGCGAACGCGCCACGTCCGCCAAAATCCGCTTGCTGCTCTTTAAACTGTCTATCCGGGCGTTGGCTTCCTCAAGCCGCCTCTGCCAGTCGGAAGATTCTATCGCTATTGATATCTCATTGGTTAAAATCGTGAGTATTGACAGGTCATAATCGGTGAAAGGTTCCCTGCTGCTTTTGTTGTTGATGTTTATTACGCCGACGACCTTTTCCTTTATGCGTATGGGCGCGCTTAACAGCGAAGAGGTGTAATACCGCCCGTTATTCTCCCTCGAGAACCTCTCGTCGCGCTCGATATCGCGTATCAGGAGGGGATTGCCGGCTCTCGCGACCCAGCCCGAGATGCCCCTGCCTACTTTTATGCGCGTTTTACCGACGACGTCGTCGCTTAAGCCCTTCGAGGCCTTGATGACAAGTTCCTGCGGCCCCTCGTCGAGCAGCATCAGGGAGCCCACTTCGGAATTAAGCATAGTCGTGACTTTATCCAGGAGTTCGCGCAGCGCCTCTTTGGCGTGATCCGAGGCGAGGCTCTTGCCGGACTGGTATATCTCTACTATCTTTCCCAGTACTTCCTTGAACTGGTCGCTTTGGAGCTGGAATTTACTTAACACGCCGCGGCTCTCTATCAACTTTATCGTCTTTTCTATATTCTCGGCGAGGTCGGCTTTGGTGGTGAATTTCACGCGGTTTTGCTCTATCTGCGGCTTCATTCCCCAGAACCTGAACATATCCCTCTCGTTCTCAATGAATATCAGGATGGGGGTATCGGAGTATTTCGGATTGTCTTTTACCAATTTATAGACACAGGAACCGGTAATATCGGTAACGGCGGGGTTTAGGACAATAAGGTCGGGGTCTTCCTTACAGATGAGCTCTATGCCGTCTAAACCGTTCTTGGCATAGCAGACATTATACTCCTTCTGTACCAAGATGTTAGCGATATCTTCGGCTACAGTGGGGTTACTTTCGATTATGACTACTTTTCTTGTGCTCATATCTATTAGATAAAAAAAGAGCCTCTTTTTTTCGGCTCCGGTTTTTAGCTATTTTATTCTCATAAAACGCTTTGTATAGCATAACCCTAAAGGCAAAACTTGTCAAGGAAAATTTCTTGCTTTTTAAGAGGAAGATTTATGGTGCCGGGAGAGGGGGTCGGACCCTCATAACCTTACGGTCGCGGGATTTTAAGTCCCGTGCGTCTGCCAATTCCGCCATCCCGGCATTTTTATCGCTTTATGGAGGCGGCAATCGGATTCGAACCGATGAATAGCGGTTTTGCAGACCGCTGCCTTGCCACTTGGCTATGCCGCCATA
>JAGUXU010000117.1 GCA_020061685.1 Candidatus Omnitrophota bacterium | reverse complement strand
TAAATCTATCTTTTGCGGTTGAAAATATAAAAATACTTATGAGCAACGGCAATAAGAATCTGAGGCGATTCTTCTTAAAAAACATCGTCAGGCAATAAGCCATCAGCAGGATCCCGAATATGCCAAACGTAGTCCTGATATTAGTACAGGCCCAGATGTTGAATGACGGTAGTATTGCAATAATAAATGACGTAAATACGGCTACACGCCTGTCAAAGATATTTTTTGCCAAAAAATAAGACAAAATAACTACCCACAGACTAAGGATAGGAAAAGATGCCAAGTTAAGCACTGACATGCCAAATAAAAAATTAAGCCATCCCTGAAAAAAAGCACCGAAATGGAGGTAATGGTGTCCCTCAAAAGCGATGCTGTTTATCGGTACGTTGCCGAATTCGCCGCTAAAATATCGCGCTATTAATTTACCGTTCATTATTTCCCTTTGAAAATCACGGACGGCCTGAATGGAATGACCTACGGTTTTTGCGATAAGAGGATGGTCCGGGATGCTCAGGGAACTAAAATAAACATACGCTATTGCGATGACAAAAAATACAGATCTCATTGCGGCCGCTATAACAACGACCTTCGTCAAGTCCTGCCGCTCTTCTTTGGGGCGGCTTCTTATAAATAAGACTATGGTAACAATAAGGAAAGACAGAAAGAACAGGGACGGCTCAAAAAAGAAAATCAGTCCTGCCATACAGCCAAGCAGGGAATATTTAATAAAAACACCGGATAACATCAATTTTGACATTTCCTGTCTTTCCGCTCAAATATATATATTGTCGGAGAAACTACATCCGGCGAGGGTACGGGGTTCCACAATACCGACTGCGGATAATAGAAACCCCTGATTTTTCGGGACGCTATTTTCCTGTTCCCCGATGCAAAAATCTTTACCGGTTTAAAACTCTTCTTGCCCTCAAAAAGATCTATCAAATATTGTGTAAGCCCGGGCAAATAAGAATTCGAGGTCTCTGAAAGATAAAGTTCCTCTATCTTTTCCATATTGACGATTATGAAGTCCGCATCCGAATCGTGCCGATTAATATCTCTAAGGTGCGCCTCCCTGTTCTCGGCCTTATCCCACTTAAAAAAGAACTTTCCCTTAAAATTCTTCGAGCTCTTCCCCATATATATAAAATCATAGTTATCAAATATCCCGTCGGAACAGATATAGTTGATCTGGTCGAAGGTCTCTATTTTTGAGCCCTTGGGTATATTTACGAGGATCCATTCGGTAGATTTATATCTGGTATCTTCCCTTACGAAAATGAGATCGCCCTTAAAACTGTAAAAGAGCGAATAAACAAAGGCCGTTAAAAAAAGGCCGTATTTTATTGATGATGCGACCTTT
This sequence comes from Candidatus Omnitrophota bacterium, assembly GCA_020061685.1. Lineage (GTDB taxonomy): Bacteria > Omnitrophota > Gorgyraeia > Pluralincolimonadales > Pluralincolimonadaceae > JAGUXU01. Next base: position 7,425 of record JAGUXU010000117.1, on the reverse strand, counting down.
TTATTTTCAAAGAGCGCGGAAACACCCTTGCCGGCAAACAATACCAATAAAGGCACGACAATGATGATATGTTTACTCTGCGGATATTTATCATCCGAAACGACCGTCATCATGAAAAGATAGGCAAGTATAAATACGTATATAACAATCTCACTTTTGGTAATTTTCTTATAACGGCGCACGGCAAGATATAAACCGCACAAAATAAGAATAAATATAAAAATCCCATAAATAGACAACAATTCGAAAAAGTAGTTCAGCGGACCGACAAATAAGGGGAGTTTTTCGCCTCCGGCAGCGGCGCTATTACTTAAAAACAGTTTCTTAAAAGTCTGGGTATAGCCTGAAAAATGCGTGATAAAAGAAGGTGTAGCGGCGATAAATCCCGCTATATATGCCGAAACCATTCCGAGTGCGCTTAAAATAAATTGCCTGAAGTTTTTGACGTTGAATAAAAAAGCGACGGCTAACGGCAGCAAAAGAATAAAAGCGTCCAATTGGATAGAAAGGCTGATACCTGCAGACAATGCCGCCCAGAAAATAGAATTTCTTACGCATAATAACAATGTAAGTACGACAAAAAACATTTCGAAGGTTGTATATTTCGCAAAATGATTAACGCCGACAAAGCCCATCGTCACAGCAAGGAATGCCGCAGATAAGAGCCCTGCTTTCTCGCTATAAACTTTCTTACCGAGAAGAAAGACCATATAAACGACTAAGGCGCCCAATACGGCGGATACGGTCCTGGAATATACATATATATTTACGGCGAAATCCGGAAACGACTTTGCCATCTCCATCCATGACGTAGAAGCGGCATTTTTCAGCATTTCTACGGGATAACCGCTTAACATAAGACAGGCAAAGAACGGAAGAAGACAAAATGCGAGAAATATCTGATATCCAGTCGGATGATAATAGAAATCATAAACGTCCACTGTGGTCTTATCGTTCAACATATGCAGGACATTTGATACCTTCTCGTCCACATACCATCGGGAAGGGAGGCCCCAATCATTTCCGTAAACGTTAAGAAACAGGTTTATCGCTATGATTACGATTAAAATAAGACGAGTCTTCACTGGTTCTGTTCCAATCTGCAAAATAGCCGCAAGCCGTTATAAATGTTCAGAAAATCCACTTTGCTTCGCAGCCCGAAGATCTTCTTTAAAATATAACGGGGGCGTAAATAGTATTCCCGGATCGCCCGCCTATGCCATCTCAAGAGGTCCTCCGAGCTCAGGTTCGGCAGCGACATCACCGGTTTGCCTTTCGATAAAGGCGAGAAATCGTTCCAGCTTACTCCGGTCCTGATATAGCCTGATTTCACGGCTTCCTCATATAACTCGGTCCCCGGTAAAGGAGTGGCGATAAAAAAAGCGGCTATGTCCGTGTTTAGCTCCTTGGCAAAATTTATCGTCTTTCTTATGGTTTCTTCTGTTTCACCGATGTTACCGATCATATAACTAGCATGCGTTCTTATACCGGCTTTCTTGACAAGCCTGATAGATTGGCGGGCCGCTTCCAGGGTGTTTTTCTTATGGATGATCTTTGAGAGTACTTCTTCGTCGCCGGACTCAAGCCCGAAGCTTATCTCTTTGCAACCGGCCTGTTTCATGAGCCTCAACAGCTGCTCATCAACCTGCCCCGCCCTGCTCATACATACCCAGGCGACCCCCATCCTTCTCTTTAATAATCCCTCGCAAAAGGCAAGCGCCCTTTCCTTGTTTAATGTGAATAATTCATCCGTTATGGCGAACTCCCTGATATCGAAATCCGTTATACACTGTTGCATCTCGTCAATGACGTTGCCGGGGCTCCTGTATCTGTACCGTCTCGTCCATATCACATGAGCGCTGCAAAAATTACAATTATAAGGGCAGCCTCTTGCGGATGTCAGGGAAGTCGCTTTAAAAGTGCTTACCCTCTTGGTCGGCGGCGGCGAATAAAGAGAATGCGGCATAAGGTCCCTTGCCGGAAAAGGTAACATATCCAGATTATCGATGAGGTCCCTCGGCCTATTCCGCACTATCCGCCCGCTCTCCTTATACGCGATCCCGGCTATATCCTTGTATCCGCTTCTGTTTTCGATAGCGTTTAAGAGCTCTAAAAATGTGATCTCCCCTTCGCCTACAACCACAAAATCTATGGTATCTTCCATAGCGGTTTCTGTCGGAAATGCCGACGGATGGATACCCCCCATTACCACCTTTATACCGGGGTCCGCATCTTTACATATTTTAGATATGCGTATCGCGCTTATGTATGCGGGCGTAGAAGACGTGATGCCGACTATATCCGGCCTGTCTCTTTTTATATGGTCCTCTATCTGCTCAAACGTCATGCCTAAGACTTCGGCGTCCAAAATAGAGCTCCCATAATGCCTTTTCTTGTCCCGTACGTAAGCCGCGAGATATCCCAGATTCAAGGGGGGCGCCTTTCCTCCGTGCCCCTCAAGGCCGCCGTAATTCGTGAAGGGGGGGTTAATAAGCAATATCTTCATGTTTACTTTTTACTGCACACATATATCTGTCTTAATCCCAAGATATCCATCAGGCTTTTTCCGATTCTGCCTTCTAAATATTCGCCCAATTTTATTAAAAATTTTGGGCCCGCAGGAATCAAGACCGTTGTCTTCTCCGTAATAATATCAAATCCCGAATCGCGTAAATACCTGTGAATTCTACCACGACTTATAAAATGGCATGGTCCTTCGCTATGATGTAAATTAAAAATGGCGGCCAATGAATGCGCGGGCCTCCAAAGCAAATTGGGAGTGGTTAAGACTAACTGCCCTCCTTTTTTAATCACTCTGCCTAATTCCTTAATAAAAACATCGGGTTCCGGTACATGTTCTGCGGTCTCAAAACACAATATCACTTCAAACTCAGCATCCTTAAACGGCAAAGGAAACGTATCTACTAATTGCAACTGGAAGGGAATTCCTTTTTCTTTAAGTCGCCGACCGCATATCGCCTGCATATTTGCAGAAAAATCAGCGCAAAGCACCTTTCCGATAACCCTCTTCTCCCAGAAAAAAAGAGCACCGTTGCCCGTCCTGGCGCATATATCCAAGACGTAACTATTCCTTGGCGGATCGGAAAGCTTATAACCGTCGGTAAAACGCCGGAAATACGAGTAAGTTTCTTTATTGATATCGTCGTATTCCTCCACGCTGTCCCAGTGCTGTCCCGCTTCGCTAAGACGCCAATATTTCATGGTTAAATACTTATATTCCGTCATCACTCTATGAAACAAGGTATTTTTCATCTTACGGAATCTTTATTCTTTCCGGACCGGGAAACGGTACTGATTATGCTTCTGACATGCTTCCCGACGGTTCCCGGTAATCTAACGGGAAGAAGCCCGAAGAGAAATATCGCTAACCTCGTCCTCATAAAAGAAATCAAATAAAAAAACAGGACATTGAAAGCTCTTTCGTTAAAATCAGTGCCGGGCGGATGTATCCCGAAATCGGGATCCAGCCCCATGAGCCGCGCCCTTATGGATACGCCTTTCTTTTTATAGAGGATCAGGTGGGAATGCCCCTCTTTCAATCCGCTTTTATCGCTTCCTTTAACCTTTATATCCCCCGCCTTGACGGCACAGTCAAAGAGCCCTTTACCCTTGGGGGTCCTTACTGCTATCGTTGACCAGCCCCCGGGGCTTAAATCTTTATTCCAGGCGTCTCCGACAGACAGATCCGCGAATTCATTGGTAAGGTCGGGGCAGACAAGGCACCGCCTCGGGACGAACATCAAATTTAAATAATTATAAACGTGCTTTTCTACGAAGAACCGGCGGCTGTCTTTCGTCTTGATCGAGAATCCGCCGGGCCAATCGCCTCCCCTGTATTCCAACGACTCGATATCCTCTTTATTGATCCGCGCCTTACGGATGAGAAAATCCGTCGCGCGGCGGTCCATATTAAAACCGCAAAATGTACCGATGCAGTATTTTATCTTTTTAGCGTTCTTCCACCCCATTCTTTCCAATTTTCTCATTCCATGGATATGGCAGGGGAGCCCTACAAATGCCAAGTCCCCCTTAAATGCATCCAAATTGCCCAGGATCTCGTTAACAGGAACCATTGAATATTTAGATTTTGCGGCCTCAAAAACCGCATTTTCGGAAGTTGCTATCCTGACCTTCGGTATCCAGGGATGTTCCCTATCCATTCCCACAACCACCGCACCGGATATCTCTCCCCTCTTCAATAAACCCAAAAGTAAGGCGGTAACGACTCCGCCTGAAGCGCCTTTCCTGTGTACCGCTTCATTTGCAGCTTGTCCTACACAGATAGAATGGTAATAACCTATCTCATTATCCGCTTCGGGGGTCCCGAAAATACGCTTATTAAATTCGGGATACTTAAACTCTATTCCCGGGCAGCTTTCATAACACAGCCCGCATCCGTTACACTCCTTTATCAGTTTAGGCAACCCGTCAAGCATCGCAATGGACCCTGTCGGGCACACTGATACACAAGTGCCGCATGAATGACATAACTTCAGGTTTATATCCTTGAAATGCTTCATCGCTGCAGTCTTTTATCGATCAGATCGGCTAAAAGCCCTATAGCGGCAACCTGTATGGAAGTCACAAGCAACAGGATAGTCGCAACGTCCATGATCCTGTCCAGAAAATAATAGCTGTACAGGAACACAAATATACCGGCCATAAAGAGGGTCAGGCTGACGGGAATGAAAATCTTCAGGGGATTAAAATAAAGCACTGTCCGTATTATTAAAAGCATGAAATTAAATGTGTCCTTGACTGGCCTTATCTTTGATTTACCTATTCTTTTATAATAATTTATGGGGACAAAAGATACGCTATAATCGTTGACCAATAAAGCCAGCGTTATCGTCGTAGTGAAGGAAAAACCGGAAGGCAGGATATAGAAAAACCTCAAAACGACGTCCTTCTTGAATATCCTTAATCCGGAATTCAAGTCGGGAATTTTTGTTTCCGCAAGATAATCCGCCAATCTGTTAAGGATGAATTTCGCCGGTCTTCTGACTGATGATATTTTCACATCGCGTCCGGTACGGGCGCCGACCACCATATCATAATTCTCGGCCTCTTTTATCAGCAGCGGTATTTGGTCGAAAGGATATGTACCATCGGCATCGATCATAAGAATATGTTCATAGGAGGCGGCTCTTATGCCGCTTTTAAGGGAAGCACCATATCCTTTATTGACGCTGTGCCGGATAAGCTTGACCCCTTTGGCCGCCGCTATCTCCGCAGTCCTGTCTGTCGACCCGTCATCAATGACTACGATCTCATATTGAATACCGAGCGGCCTCATGACGCTTTCGATACCCGTCAGAGTCATCTCGATCGCCTTCTCTTCATTACAAGCCGGAATAACAATGCTTATCTTCATTTTGCCCTCACCGTTAATAGAATTCCGATTATGGTCAAGGTAACTATAGACGCGTAGAATATAGCGAAAGGTTTATCTTTCGATAGGCGCTCTTTTATATCATTCAAGAGGCTTCCGGGCGTCCCGATCCAGGTATTAAATGTGCGAAAAGCGATAAAATAATCGGATGGCTTCTGATTAATATACATAGACCCGCTCCTTAGCGCTTCATAATATTTCACCTTCCAGATCCCCAGCTTGATACCTTTTCCGCTTCTGACTCCGGGTGCCTCCAGGTAAAAATAAAATTCTTTATCTTTAGAATCCCTTATAACGGGAAACTGGATATGATAATGGAATCCCCCCTTGTGTTCGGGATCCGGCGGTATCTGGTAAAAATCATTACGGCGCGGCTCGATTTCTGATATACGAAATTTCTTGGTCACTAAATCCGCTTCGCTGTCTTTGCGCCTCAAGTGAAAGATCAGTTCACTATCCGGATCCGCCTCATTTTTTAGAACAAAAACCGAGACCTTGAATAGATCCGAGAAGCTGGGGACAAATGTCTGCCCTACAGCCGTGGAACCGTTAATCTCTATGAAATCTCCCGGAGGATGATGCGTCCCTATATCGAGGAAACAAAAGATGTTGTCGGGTATTTTCTTATATATAGACATAGCGAAAATACCGGCCCCGGCTACGAGGACGATGACTATGATCAAAAGGCGGATATTTTTCATTTTCAAGAGCGGCTTAAAGAAAATTTGAAAGTCCCCTTCTTTGTCAATATTAACAATATATGGATGACCATCGCCAAACTAGAAATAATAAACAGCCTGTACATGAATTGATGTATATATAAGACATTTATTGCCAGGTTAAGATATGAATCTAAAATCGGTAAACTGCTGAAAAATTCCGGATGCAGCGGCGAAAATAATCCCCATTGCAATGTATTCCCGGGAGCCCTTAACTCAAATAGCGTTATAAGGAATATTATATTGTAAAACCAAAACTTTTTGTTTCTGACGGCGATATATATCAACAGGGGCGTGATCAAGACAAAGTATCTGAGTGTGACATTATAAAGGGAATAAAATAATAATAAGACCGCGGTAAAAGTCAGGATAACCACGTCTAAATCGATGCGTTCCTTTTTTCTTAGGAACAGGAGAAATAACAATACGGCAAAATAGACGCAAACGAATAAAACAAATCTAATACGCGGAATCCCCAGGTATTGTCCTGCGAAGAAAATATTGAAAACGGCGTCCCCGGATGAAAACCAAAAAGGCAAATGCATAAAAACCAGCGGCAGTAAAAAAACAAGGCCTAGTTTAAGCCTTTCTCTAAGGTTGCCTCCAAATATCAATATTGCGGGAAAGATCAGGACTACGGGCAGCACTTTTGTCAGGACCCCAAAAGACAAGAAAACGACGGCCCAATACCGCCTATTAAGGAAACTGAAATAAATACTTGCGACCACGAAGAAAGTCGGAATGATGTCCATCTGCCCTAAAGCGTAACAGCTATGCAAAATAAAAGGATTGAACATCCATAATTTGTACGCCAAAAAACCCTCCTCTTGCCTCGAATGGCTTAATATCTTAAAAAGCAACCACCCCGCTGCAAAATCAAAGACGAGGTACGGCAATTTAAAGACGAAGAGGGTGCGAAATAACTGAAAATCGTAAAATATGGATGCGTACTGAACGGTATTGCCTGACACGGAGAAGTTCCAGGTCTCAAAAATTGAGAATAAACCGCCGAGAAGCGGCAAAAAAGGTCTAAATAAAAAATCGAACGCTGAAATAATGAAAAATAATAAAGGCAAATAATAATTGTATGCTACTTGCGGAAACGCTTCCTTTATAAATCCGTACGGATCCCATATTCCATAATTGACCCATTTAAACGGCAAATAATTTATCCAAAAGATATCCTGCCCATGAAAGGAAAACGGCATGATCATAAACCGTATCAATAAACCTATCAATGTCCATCTTAAAATATTTTTTGCCATGACTTATTTAGAAAATAATTTTTGCCTG
>JAGUXU010000111.1 GCA_020061685.1 Candidatus Omnitrophota bacterium | reverse complement strand
TTGAACTTGAATATACGATTAAGGTTCAAATTTGCTTTTTTAAGCTTGATCTTTATAATGGGAATAAACAATCCCACCCTAAACGGGATTTTTAAAGGGATTTTGGAAGACGTGATTTATTCTCAATCGGGGTTTGCTATCGAAGGCGGAGGCAGTAGTTATAGGATATACAATGATACCGCTTATAATACGCTGATTGTGAGCAAAATGTCATTAGCCGAACTCGCGGGTGTAATACTTCAAGGCTTGCCTAAAGGACTTCTTTATTTTTTATTTTCACCATTCCCGGTGAACGTAAATAATAATTTGCGCCTGTTCGCTTATCCACAGATGATATTTTGGTATTTTACAGTCACATTTGCCATATTCGGATTTTTAAAAGCGATCCTGGATAGGAATGCGAAGATATTGCCGGCGATATACATTTTTTCATTCTTTACGGTTTTATTTTCTTTGGTATTGGGCAATGAGGGGATTGCCGCAAGATTCAGGGATATGGTCAGCCCCTTCTTTTATATGCTTGCAGGTTCGGCATTGTGCAATTGGTTTTTACCCCCAACAGAAAGCCAAGAAGATTAAATGGGCATGAGGGTCCTTTTATTGAACATGCCCGTCCAATTCAATTCCTGGCAGAATCTCGAGATGCCTTTAGGCATAGCATATATCGCTTCGGAATTAGAAAAGCACGGCCATATAGTCAGGATAACGGATTATGAGATAGAGCCTTTTGAGGAGCCGCAGTTTCAGGCCGAGTTGAACGCCTACCGGCCGGATATAGTCGGAATATCTTTCAGGTCCTCCTCTTATCTTTCGGCAAAGAGGATCGCGGCCTTGGTCAAGAATGCGGATCCCGGCATAAAGGTCATCTTGGGCGGGCACCACGCCACCGCTTTCCCCGAAGATACGCTGAGAGATATGAACGCGGATTTCGTTATTCGCGGCGAGGGAGAATTAACGACGAGGCAGCTATTGGAGGCGCTGGAACAAAAGAAGGGGATCAAAGACATAAAAGGGCTGAGCTACAAGATGGACGGAAAGGTCCTCACCAACGAAGCGGGGCAGCTCATAGAAGACTTGGACTCCCTTGTTTTTCCGGCATGGCATCTGTTGCATATGGAAAAATATACTACGGGCTCTATCCTGACCAGCAGGGGATGCCCCTTTGCATGCATATACTGCGACAAAGGTGTCTCGACCCGAAAGGTAAGGTCCCGTTCGCCCAGGAATATTTACGAAGAGATCTTATCTTTTGAAGAAAAATACAGGAAAAACAGGATATATTTCGTGGACGATTATTTTCTCCTGAACAAGAAAAGGTTATCGGAGATATTCGCCCTGATCACCGGGGACGACCGGTTAAAGTTCAAGTGGTATTGTCAGGCGAGAGTGGACGGCATAGATAGTGAGATCGTGGAAGGCGCAAAAAAGAGCGGCTGCGAGATGATCATCTTCGGGATAGAGACCGGGGACAAGGACGAACTCGAATATATAAACAAGAAAGCCACGTTGGAACAGGCCCAAAAAGCGATAGCCCTCGCCAAGAACGCGGGCATCAAGACCAGGGCGAATTTCATGATCGGATTTCCCATCTCCACCCATAAGATGGTGCGGAACTCCATCCGTTTCGCCAAGAAGATAGACGCCGATCTCTACAGGTTCTTTATCGTATCTCCGCTGCCCAACACCGTATTATGGGACAGGATAGAGGCGATTCATCCTGAGATCAACACGATAGGATGGGACAAGTTCGATTTTTACAGCCCGAGTTTTGATACCGTCGAGATAAAAAAAGAGGACCTGGTAAAATATGTCTTAGCGGCTTATCTGTATGTCTTAAGGGGCAAGGCGATCAGGGAATTGACCATAGGTTTCGTGCCGCGGTTTTTAAAGTTGTTATACCTGTCCCTTAAGAACAGGAGGCTGCGCGGGAATCTATCGGTCGCCTTCCCGGCCTGCGTAAATCTTTTTCTGGAGAACTGGTTCATCATAAGGAATTTAAAAAAAGGCGAAAAGATAAATTACATAAAGGCCATGTTTAAACTGGCCGGTAGCATGACAGATGGCTAACGACGCAAGGACGAGAGTCCTGTATATGACATATCTGGGAATACTCGAGCCTATACCGAAGTCCCAGGTGCTTCCGTATCTTTTTGAGCTTTCCGGGGAAGCGGAGATCCATTTATTATCCTTCGAAAAAAAATGGCTTATGAAGAGGGAAGCCGGCGAGCTCAAGCGGATGGAAGATCAGTTGCGGGAAAAAGGGATCGTATGGCACAGGCTGACTTATCATAAGCACCCTTTGTTGTTATCGTCACTTTTGGATATTTTTTTGGGGACCGTCGTCTCCCTGTCCGTCACCGTCCGCCATAAGATCTCGATCATCCATGCCCGCTCGAATATCCCTATAGCGATCGGGTATATCATAAAATCTGTCATGCCGGTCAAGCTTTTATACGACCGGAGAGGCATAATGGGTGAAGACCATACGGAACATAGCGGATGGAAAAAAGGAGGATATCTATACCGTTTGGCGACGTGGTTCGAAAGAAGGGCTATCGGCAAGAGCGACGCCATCGTTGTCTTGACGCAAAAGGCGAACGACCGGTTAGGGAAAGAGGTAGGCCCCAAAAGCACAGTTTCGATCGATACCATACCTTGCTGCATAGACCTGGGATTATTTAATTATGAAGACGGCGGGGACCTAAAGGCGCAGCCGGGGTTGGCGGGTAAATTCGTCTTTATTTACAGCGGTTCGGTCGGTACCTATAATCTCCTGAATGAGATGTTCGACTTTTTTAAGGAGGCGGCCAGCCTGATACCCAACGCCCGCTTTCTTATCCTTACTCAGAACAGAGACGCCGTCGTCGATTCATTAGCGAGGCGGACGGACATAGACAAAGATAAGATTAACGTCTCTTATGCGTCGCAGGAGATGTTGCCGTCTTTTTTATCAACGGCAGATGCGGGCCTGGTCTTCAGGAGGACCTCGCCTACGGCGATAGCCGCTTCCCCGACTAAATTCGGCGAATATCTGGCTTGCGGCCTGCCGGTCATATCTACGCCCAAAATAGGCGATTTGGAAGATATCATCAATTCAAACAGGATCGGCGTAGTCCTGACCGGTTACGGGAAGGATGATTACAGGGAAGCCGTAAAGAGGCTGTTATCCTTACTCGAAGACAGGGACGCCGTTAGAAGGCGTTGCAGGAAGGCCGCAGAGGAGATCTTTTCCCTGGAGCGCGGCGCCCGCAAGTATTTAGGCATCTATAACCGGTTAACGGGCGTCCGTCAAAGACCATGAAGATATGTTTTTTCACAAAACATGAGATCGATTGGGGCAGCAGCCGGGAGAGGATAGGCGTCCATCTCGATCACATTAAAAGAGAAGGGCATAGCTACAGGGTCATCTATTGTATCCCCAATGAGTTAAGCCAAGCCTGGATAGGGGGGAGAAAGAGGTTCCCGCTATTTAACGCGGCCTATTCTTTTTGGCGGAACAGGATACTCAAGCATCTGAAATTGATACAGATCATAATGAGCGCAGACAGATACGACAGGATATTGGTCCAAAAGGTGAACCTGCTGGCTCCGCTCGTGCGGGTCTTAAGGTCGAGGAATAAAAATATCATATTCGATTTTGATGATCAGTGTTTTTGGGACCTAGAATCGGTCCGCCGGAAGAAGGCCGGTTTCGCAAAAAGGATACGCTTCTGGAGGAGGGGGCTCCAGCATCCGTCGGTCTTGCGGTCATATAACCGCATAATCGCGGGCAATAGATATCTGGCGGATCTGGCGGCGGCAGTGGTAGACAAAGACCGTATCGCCGTCATCCCCACGCCCATAGACTGCGGGCTGTATTTCCCCGTAGAAAAAGAGGACCGGGGCGGCGCCGTGATCGTGGGGTGGGCGGGGTCAGGAGAGAACCATCTGAGGCACCTCGAGTTATTAGTGGAGCCCCTTAAGGAGTTAATAAAACGATATGACATGAATTTTAAATTGGTGGGGGCTATGCGTTCGGACAGGATCAGGAACCTATTCGCGTTTCTTGGGTCCAGGTTTATCCCGGTCGACTGGGTAGACGCTAAGGAGTTGCCGGAAATGATCCGGAGTTTTGACATAGGGGTAATGCCGCTAAGAGACGATGACGAAGCCAGGGGTAAATGCGGCTTTAAGGTGCTGCAATATATGGCTACTGGGATACCGGTAGTGATTTCGCCCGTAGGGGTAAATAAAGAAATGGTCAGGGACGGCGTAAATGGTTTTTTAGCGGGCAGTCCCGACGAATGGATAAAAAAGATATCTTCTCTGATCGAGGACAAGGGGATGAGGAGGGATTTTGGCCGTCGAGGCAGGCAGACCGTAGAAAAAGGATACTCTCTTGACGGGGCTTCGAAGAAGTTCATGGAAATAATCGAGAGGGCTTAAGGCATGAAGATCATGATATTCGGCGCAAAAGGGCAGTTAGGTTGTGAATTGGCGGATGTATTAAAGGCGGACGACCTGATACTCTTAGATTATGATGACGTTGATATATCC
>JAGUXU010000095.1 GCA_020061685.1 Candidatus Omnitrophota bacterium | reverse complement strand
GGATTCGTCGATTATGGTCAGGAAATCATCCGGAAAGTAATCTATCAGGCAATATGGCCGGCTGCCTGCCGGACGGCCTGTCAAATGGCGTGAGTAGTTCTCTATCCCGTGGCAATAGCCGATCTCGCGCAGCATCTCCATATCGTATTTCGTGCGCTGTTCCAGGCGCTGGGCCTCAAGGAGTTTTCCCTTTGAGCGGAAGGATTCCAGCCGTTCGGCGAGCTCTTCGTTAATTACTTTGATAGCGTCTTCTATCCTACCGGGCGCGGTTATAAAATGTTTGGCGGGATATACGGTGATCCGCTCGCGCCTGCCGATGACCTTTCCCGAGACAGGATTGAACTCCTGTATCTTCTCTATCGTGTCGCCGAAGAATTCGACCCTTATCGCCTCTTCTTTATAGGCGGGAAATATCTCGACCGTATCGCCGCGGACCCTTACTTTGCCGCGGGTGAATCCTACGTCGTTGCGTTCATATTGGATATTTATCAACCGCCGCAATGCCTCGTCCCTGTCTGCCTTCTGGCCTTCCTCAAGCGCGACAAGCATCTCGGCGTAATCTTCGGGTGAGCCCAGATTATAGATACAGGAGACGCTGGCGACTATTATCACGTCGTCCCGCGACATCAGGGAAGATGTGGCCGATAGGCGCAGGCGGTCGAGCCGGTCGTTTATCGAGGAGTCCTTTTCTATATAGGTATCTGTCTGCGGTATATACGCCTCGGGCTGGTAATAATCGTAATAGCTCACGAAATATTCGACCGCGTTCTCGGGGAAAAATTCCTTGAACTCGCTGTACAGCTGCGCGGCAAGAGTCTTATTGTGGGATACGACGAGGACGGGCCTGCCCGCTTTCTCTATGACATTGGCAAGCGTAAAGGTCTTGCCCGAACCGGTGACGCCAAGTAACGTCTGATAACGCTTACCGCCGCCAAGTCCTTCGGAAAGAGCCCTTATTGCCTGCGGCTGGTCGCCTGTGGGCTTGAACGATGAGACGAGTTTGAATTTTGACATAACAACTATGGATTCCCGCTTCCGCGGGAATGACAATCTATCATCCCCGTGAAAACGGGGATCCAGCCCTTTATATTTTTATATCTATTTCTTTTGTGCTTGCGGGGACCGCGACCTTCTTTTTCCCGACGGTCAGGACATATCCTTCGGGCGGCGGAGTAGCGGCATCGAGCGTCAATTTCAGGAAACCTTTATTGCGGAAACTCTGGACCCTGAAACCGATCCTGCCGAAATAAGTCGGCGCGTTCTTGACCTCAATGACCTTGCCGTCGTCAAGCCACGCCTCGGGCACGCACGATAAAAGGACCAATTTGTTCCCGTCCTCGCGCAATAACATATCGCGCAGCAAAAGTATGTAATGCGCGGCCGACCAGCCATGCGGGACATCGCCGATTATTCCCTCGGTTATCTCGTACAGGCCTTTTTCATTTTTCCTGCTCGGCATCGCTTCCATCCATCCGCCGGGGCAGGATTGATGCCCGATGCCCCACTCGATATTTTTCAGCGCGATGTCTTCCATTCCCAAATATATCAAGGGGTGCGCCAGTTTGAAATTATATCCCCAGAACGCTTTTTCATATTCCACAAACCACGCCCCGTCGTAATCGGTGAACTTGCCGGCATTCTGCCAGTATTGTTTATACGACCTCCTAAAGAGGTCCATCGGGACCGTTATCCCCATATTCTGGCCGGGAAATAGCGCCGGGCGGTGCGCCCAGGCCATCTGCGTATCTCCCAGGATCCTATGCTGCTCGTCGATGGTGCGCATCTCCTTGGGCCAGTAATCCGCGAAGCCGGGCATATACTCAAGCCCTTCCTTCTTCATCACTTTTTCTATGCTCGCGATCGTGGCCTTAAGAAGGGCCTCATATTCCTCCTTGAACCATTTGGCGTCGTCCTTCCTTCCAAGCAGCTCCGCGGCCTCCCAGCCGGATTTAAGCCCTACGACCGCCCACCAGTCATCGACGTATAGATATGCCGGGATCTTGAAGTTATCCTGGCTTACCCCTTTCGGCAGGAGCCCGTAGGCGGGATCGTCCTTCGGTAATTCAAGCTGTTTTGCGCGCAATTTCCTGATAAGTTCGCAGCCGGATTTCATCCGGGGATAGACAGCCTCGAGATATGCCTTGTCTTTAGTCAAACGGTAGTGTTCGTAAAGCGCGAAGATGCTTCCGCCGAGCTCGTCGACATATCCGCCGCCTTCAGCGTAGTTGAAATAATCCGTAGAGTCGCGCGCCTCTTCCACAAGCCCTGCCTTGTCGAGTGCGTTATCCATATCGACCGCGTCGTGCAGGAAGAACGAAGTGTATTCGTACGGGCCGGGGAACAATTTGTTCTGTTCGTCCATTATGAGTATATAATAGAGCGATGAGTAGAAACAATCGCTGTATCTCCTGTCGGGAAGGGTCATCTCCAGCGGGGCCCGGCCTTTCCAGTATTTTACGGTAAGGTCGAGCGCCTCGTCGAAACTCAGGTCCTTTATCTCGTTGAAATTGAGGTCGCGGCCTTCGCCTGCCGGCACCATCAGGTCGATAGTCTCGGCCTGGCCGGCCTTGATCAGTCTCTTATAGGACAACGCGTCCTTTATCTCTTTTCCGATGGGACCGTCTGCCCTCTCGTCAAGAAAGATCCGCGGCGCGCCGTTTATTTTGACCGTGTGGTCGTTGTCATATTCTATCGTCTTTATATCTTCGACTTTCCACTTCGGATAGAGCGGGTTCGGGCGGATGACCGCATAGATCGAGACATCCCTGTCCTTCTTCCCGGCATTCTTGACGGATACCCGCGCGTAATTCATCATCTTGCCTATTTTTTCGTCCCACCACGAGAAGACCGTCGTCTGCGATTCAAGCTCTCCGCTCTTCCATGAAACGACGGTAACGGGATAGCCGCCGTCGATGAGCCTCCAATCCGTCTCCAGGGTCTCGGGCGTATAAAGCAGGTCTTTCTCGCCGTCATATACCCAGAAAGTGACGCGGAACGGATAAGGATAACACGCGAACGAGCCGTCTCTCCCTATGAATGCCTTGAAGCGGTTCCCCTCCCATCCGGCCAACCCGCGGGCCTTATCAAGGCCTTTGTGTTTGGCGATGTCCTCCCAGTCTTTAAGATGAATCTCTTTCATGGCGTATCCTTTCCCGTTATTGCTGTTTTCGCAATCGATCTTAAGGTAACGTTTGTTTCTTACGTTGACGTATATTTTATCCAGGCCGCCCTTGCCATTCTTCTGTTCGTAGACGGTATTCCATGTTTTATTATCCGGGGATACTTCCACCTTGTACGACGTCGCGTAATCCTCTCCCCAATCTATGAATATGCCGCCCAAATTTTTATCTTTTTTGAATTCTATCTTAAGCCAGGCCTTATCCGCCTTTCCGCTCCACCACATAGTCCCCGCGTCTCCGTCCATCGCGTCCTCGGGATAATTCGCTTTGCTTACGGGATAAGCGGTTATCGCCATCTCTTCTTCCGGCCCTTTTACCGTGACTTCCCACAACGAATAGCCCCATTGCGTGCCCCGTTCGCTGAGGGATATCTTTATAAATCTGGCTCTTTTCTTCCCGAAATAGATATCATCTATCAGGCCGTCGCCTTCGGCGGTCGCGTAGACATTCCCCCATCTCTTTCCGTCCTCAGAGAGCAGTATATTATACGATCTTCCGTAGGCGGCTTCCCAATATAGCGTAAGGCCGACTATATCCTTGGGTTCCCCCATATCTATCAGCAGCCATTGCCGGTCGGAGAACTGGCTGCCCCAACGGGTCTGCGTATTGCCGTCAAAGGCCTTTTCGGCTGAATTAGATTCGTTTTCGCTTGAGGAGGCGGTCACGGTAACGGCCGCCCGCGAGCTCACAGGGCCAAGCGCGTAAAAGATCAATGATAAAGAAAACACTATCGCTAATTTAGTCCTTATCAATCCGGCTCATCCTTATTTATTGCGGAGCAGTTTAACGATATTACCCGGTGAATCCCTGCCGGCGATATAATCGATCATGAAATTTTTGCTTTCACCCGGCTTAAGGGTTATCTTCCCCGAGATCTGTTCCATCGTGAAGAAATTCTTGCCTTCCCAGATGCCTATTTTCTCCACAAGCGACTTATCGAATACCTGGCCGAAACATTCCCCTGTCTTTGAATCATAAGCCAGCATCCAGTCTTCCGCCGGAGTATGATGCGTTTTTGTGAGGCTCGGCGAATAGCTATGTTCTGCCGCCGGGAGGATCATTATGTCCTCGGGCCCGGCCTCGCCGCCCGGCGCCAGATCGGGATGATTTGACCAAAAGACCTCTCTCGGCTGGTTTGTCGTATTCCGTAATTCATACCGCAGCCCTATAAAAGGCGAATCTGAGTGGACAATGATCCCCTTTTGGATAAGGAGGCCGTCTTTTGTCTTTGCCGAAAGGACCGCCGAGACCGCGTCTCCTTCCCGGGCGACGACGCGGTAATCCCAATCGTTATTCCAAACGGCACCGGGCCATTCGCCGGGAAATGTATCGTTTATCCCGCCGTATTCCGCCCACTTATCGGCGGAGTCTCCTTTTGTTTTTTCCACTTTCGGATAATCCAGGAAAAGCTGGTTCCTGCCCGAGGACCTGTCGATGACGGCTAATATCCTTCCCCCGATCGACGGGGTGCAGTGCAGCTCCGTCCGTCCGTTTCCGAGCACCAGATCGGTCGAGCCGTCCTGATTTATATCTCCCTCCATGACCGCCGCTTTATTCTTGAGAAGGACTGCGAAGGGTTCCCTGATCGTATACTCATATGTGCCTGAAAGGATGGATACGGCCAGTGTGCCGTTGCGGGAAGCGCCTTTGGGCGCTTTAAGCGTAAAAGGCACCGATATCTTCCCCTCCTTCGGGATCTCTTTGAATATAATGGAGGGTCTTACCGTCCAGCCCTCCGGAGCGGCAAAAGTGATTTTCGCGGGCTCCGGTCCCTTCTGCCTGGAATCCAAACTCAGATCAAGCTTCTCGCTCCTGCCTGCGCGTAACAGATTTACGGGGCCTATATCGGCGTATAGATAGCCGCGAAGGACGGTTATATACGCCAGATTCGAAGTAACGGGCGCGCGCGAAGAAAGTATCCTCGCCGTCAGCCAACCGGATATCTCGGCGGCGTCTTCGGGGACCTGGACCTGGAATATCTCGGTCTTCTCTTCACCTGCTTCGAGGGAGACGGTCTTTCCGGATTTAACCAGCCATTGCCGCGGGATCCCGTAGCAATCGATCTGGATCATGGCAGAGATAGTTTCATCATAGGGGTTTTTGATACGCAGGGCAAAATCGACGGTCTCCCCCGAGACGGCTCTATCCGAGGCGGAACTGAGGGCCGCCTCTATTTTTTTGTCTGCCGGCAGTTTCTTTTCCTCGTCTTCGGCAAGGCCGCGCGCTTCTGCCAGCAATTTCTCCGAATCGATACGGTCATGTTTAATGAGAGAATCGACGCTCCTATCCGTATTATTCTCTATCTCGGATAAGGTCTCCGGCGGGACCTTTCCGCTCTCCTTAAGGCGGCTGGTCAGCTTCCTTAGGGCGTATATTTTTTGGGGCAGGTCCAGTGACCTTCCGTATACCGCGGGGGCCCCATACCGGTTGGCATATTCGGAGGTGATCTTCAGGTAAAGGTCGCCGTACTCTTCCGTGGGTTCGACCGTGCTTCCCTCGGTAAAATCGTTCCATGTGACGATCTGTATAAAACCGGCGCCATAGCGGATAGCTTCATCAAGGTTATCCCGGTATTCCTGCCCTTCGCGGCGCGGTATTATGCTGATGCCTCCGCCCCAGCCCTGACAGGCGGTATTATCAAAACCGGGATTTGCTATTCCGCTTACCATCCTGATCTTGCCTTCTTTCAGTAATTTCCGGGATTCTTCTATAAACGCGATCCTGTCATTCTTCATCCCTATCCAGGGAAATACGGAATCAGCCGAGGTGAGAAACCCGGTCTCTTCTATGGATTTCTTCCAATGGTATTGGTAGTCATGGATAAAAAAGGGCCTATAATCCTTAAGGTAATCTATGATCTCTTTCCATTCGGCGGGACTAAATGAGGTCTGTTCCATGGAGTCGGCCGCTACATACCACCAGCCGAAATTAGAGATGACAGGCCTCCCGTCGATCTTTAGATATGCCGGGCTCGAGGCGTATTTAAACATGGCCTCTTTCAGGGTCTCCTTGGCGTAGTTTACCGCTTCTTTCCTGCCGGTAAGATTCTGGTAAGGGGGAAAGGAGCATTTGTCGTCGAAGTTAATGCATACTTTGAAATCAAGGCGCTCGGCCGTTCTTAAGAGCTGCTCAAATCCCTTGTCTTCCTGTCTTCGCTCTCCCCTATCGCGCAAGCCGTACCAGTTGACCATGAATCCGTCGATGCCGGCTTCTTTGGCCAAAAGGACGTGGTATTCCAGGACGTCCGGGTCGGTCGAATCGTAAGGCCCTATGACGGGATAATGGACCGCGGCGATATTCCGGCGGCCGTTCGGCAGAAAATAATCGGGGTCGTGCTGTTTGTCGGCGGCGATGCCCTGCATCATGAATTTCCACAGATACCATTGGCCGCTTGTCTCAGGTATGCCGAACCATGTCATATAATGGGCGATGAAAAGCGGCTTTTGTCCGGCGCTTGTCTTCTCTTCCGCTCCCGAGACGTTAAAGAGGCACAGAAGCATAAAAAATATTGTGGCTATCGTTCGCATCTTACCTTATTATTTCCAGCGAAAAGTCTATCGGCTTTGCGGAATGAGTGATGGCGCCGATCGAGACCATATCTACGCCTGTGGCGGCGATCTTTCTAACGTTATTCAGCGAGACGCCGCCCGAAACCTCAAGCCTGATGTCTGACCGCAGGGAACGCAGCAGTTTGACGGCGGCCTTTATTTCCTTTATGCTCATATTGTCGAGCATTATGATATCCGGAACAAGTTTGACGGCCTCTTTGAATTCGCTTAAGTCTGCGACCTCAAGTTCGGTCTTCACTCCCTTCTTCTTATATCTCCTTATCGCGCGGCAGGCTGCCGCCCAGTCATAATCGGCCGATTTCAGATGATTGTCTTTTATCAGGAGCTGGTCATATAACCCTGACCTGTGGTTGTAGCCGCCCCCTGCCGTCACTGCGTATTTCTCGAGCGCCCGCAGGCCGGGGGTCGTCTTTCGCGTATCCATGATCCTTGTCTTGTACGGCTTGACCCTATCCGTGAATTGAGATGTCAAGGTCGCTATGCCTGACAGCCGGCTTAGGAAATTCAGGGCGACCCTCTCTGCCCTCAATAAGGTCTGGACGTTCCCCTCTATGCAGGCTATGACGGCGCCTGCCGCGAAAGCTTTTCCGTCTGATACGAGCGGCATGAACTTGACTTTCGGGTCGAGCAACTTAAAAGCCGCCATAGAGACGGTTATACCGGCGAGGATACCCGGTTCTTTTGCTACGATCTCGGCCCGGACCGCCTTCGGTTTAGGGAAGACGGCAGCGGTCGTTATATCGCCGCGGCCAATATCCTCGGCGAGCGCGCGGCGGACGACCTCAAAGACCTCTCTTTTGATCAGCTTTCTAACCGTTTTAATACCTCTTTTAATCTGTCCGATGTCGTCTTTATCTCGCTTAATTTCGCCTTTTCGGCATCGACGATCTCTTTGGGGGCCCTTTTTATAAAGTTCTCGTTCTTAAGCTTGGCTTCGGTGGCCTTCATCCACCTTTCGATCTCGCCTATGCGCCCCATTATCCTTTTTCTTTCGGCATCAAGGTCTATCAGCCCTTCAAGAGGCACGGCTATCTCGCAGTCACCGAAGACCGCCACCGACGAGGCCTTCGGGCGTTCGGGCTTCCCGCTTACTTCGACAGACTCGGCTTTCGCAAGGGATTTTATATGGTCTTCGAATTTCCTGACCGTCGTCGCATTTTTACCGTTCGCCGTAGATATGATCACTTTGCAGGATCTTTGAGGGGGGATATTCACCTCGGCCCGGATATTCCTGATAGCGGTTATTATCCCTATCGCGAGGTCCATCTCTTCCTCGGCCTTCTTATCTATCAGGTCCTTCTGCGTGTGCGGCCACGGCTGGATCATTATAGAATCCCTCTTATGCGGCAATAGGGACCATATCTCCTCGCTGATGAACGGCATAAAAGGATGCAGCATCCTCATGCTCTTTTCCAATACCTTGTATAAGATCACCTGCGTTGTCTTTTCTTTCAGGCGCCCCTTGGCTATCTCCAGATACCAATCGCAATATTTATGCCAGATAAATTCATACAAGAGGTTCGCCGCTTCACTGAACCTGTACGACTCGAACGCCCTGTTCACTTCCTCCAGCGTGGTATACAGGTTGCTGAGTATCCACCTGTCCGCGAGCGGCAGGTCGGCATTTTTATAGAGGACGCATAGATCGGTATCCACGTCCTCGGAAAGGTTGCTTATGACGAAGCGCGCCGCGTTCCAGATCTTGTTCGCGAAATTCCTGCCCGACTGGAATTTCTCTTTTGAAAGGAATACGTCCTGACCTACGGCGGTGATGGAGATTATGCTGAACCTGAGCGCGTCGGCGCCGAACTCTTCTATTATCTCTATCGGGTCGATGATATTGCCGAGCGATTTCGACATCTTCGCGCCCGTCTCGTCCCGCACGGTCCCGTGGATATATACATCTCTGAACGGCGCTTCCCCCATGAACTCATATCCGGCCATGATCATACGCGCGACCCAGAAGAAGATTATCTCCTGCGCGGTAACGAGTGTCGAGGTGGGATAAAAGTATTTGAGGTCACCCGTCTTCTCGGGCCAGCCGAAGGTGGAAAACGGCCAAAGCCATGAGGAGAACCAGGTATCGAGCACGTCCTCGTCCTGAACTATGTCCACCGAATCGCATGCGGGACATCTTTCGGGCCTTACCTTCGATACCATTATTCCCTTTTTGCTGTCGGAAGATTTTTGACATTTCTTGCAGTAATAGACGGGCAAACGGTGCCCCCACCATATCTGCCTTGAGATGCACCAGTCGCGGATATTCTCCATCCAATCGAGATAGACCTTCGTCCATCTCTCCGGATAGAACTTTATCTTTCCCGTCTTGACCGCCTCTATGCCGGCTTTGGCCAGCGGCTTCATCTTTACGAACCATTGCAGCGAAAGGTATGGTTCGACGACCGTATGGCACCTATAGCAATGCCCGACAGAATGCGCGTGAGGTTCTGTCTTCTCGAGGACTTTTGATTCTTTGAGGTCCTCGAGGATCGCCTCCCGCGCCTCGAACCTGTCCATCCCGGCATAATCCCCGGCATTCTTGTTCATAGTGCCGTCGGGATTCATGACGAGTATCGGCTCGAGCTTATGGCGGATACCTATTTGGAAGTCGTTCGGATCGTGCGCAGGGGTCACTTTTACGGCACCTGTCCCGAATTCAGGGTCGACGATATCATCCGCGATAACCTTGATCTCCCTGTTCATCAGGGGAAGTATAAGCGTCTCCCCTACGAGGTTATTATACCTTGAGTCCTTGGGATTGACCGCCACCGCCACATCCCCGAGCATGGTCTCGGGGCGGGTCGTCGCGACCGAGACATATCTCTTCTCGCCCTTTACCGGATATTTTATGTAATAGAGAAAACCGTTTAAGTCCTTGTGCTGGGCCTCCTCGTCGCTTAACGCCGTCTGGCATCTCGGGCACCAGTTTATGATATAATTCCCGCGGTAGATCAGGCCTTTTTCGTAAAGGCGCACGAATACTTCAAGGACCGCGTTCGAGAGCCCTTCGTCCATCGTGAAGCGCGTGCGGTCCCAGTCGCATGAACAGCCGAGCCTTTTTAACTGGGATATGATGGTGGAGCCGTATTTTTCCCTCCATTGCCAGACGCGTTTGACAAACTCCTCTCGCCCGAGGTCGTGGCGTTTGACGTCCTTCTTCGCGAGCATCTTCTCGACGACGTTCTGCGTGGCGATGCCGGCGTGATCTGTGCCGGGCAGCCATTCCGCGTTATACCCCTGCATCCTCTTCCATCTTATCAGGATATCCTGGACGGTGTTGTTCAGGGCATGGCCCATATGCAGGATTCCGGTGATATTGGGCGGAGGGATGACTATGGTATACGGCTTCTTCCTGGCGTCGGGCCCGGCGTGAAAGAATTTCTTTCCCTCCCAGACCTTATACCATTTATCTTCCGTAGACTTGGGGTTATAGACAGACGGGATATCGCGCATTTTACGATTTGCGGTCTTTGAGCAGTTTATACTCTACCGAATCCACCAACGCGTTCCACGATGCTTCAATGATGTTCTCGGATACGCCTATAGTCCACCACGAATCCTTTGCGTCCTGCGATTGGATAAGCACTCTGACTTTGGCCGCGGTGCCCACTTTTTCCTCCAGCACCCTTACCTTAAAATCTGACAAGTGCATCTCCGCAAGCGTCGGGTAAAATTCCAGGAGGGCTTTTCTCAGCGCGTTATCGAGCGCGTTGACAGGGCCGTCTCCTTCGGCTGCCGTGTGCTCCTCGACCTTATTCACTTTGACTTTGATCGTCGCCTCGGAGACAAGTTTTCCGCCGCGATGTTCGGTGACGACCTTAAATCCCTCCAATTCAAAGAATCTCTTATATTTCTTAAATGCGCGTTTTAGGAGGAGCTCGAAAGAACCTTCGGCCGCCTCAAAATGATAACCCTCGTGCTCCAGTTTTTGCAGTAATTTGAGGATCTTCTTGGTCTTGGGCGCCTCTTTCGTAAGGTCAAGCTCCAGTGCCTCGGCCTTCAATAAGATCGAGCTCTTTCCCATGAGCTCCGATACCAGGAACCTTCTCCTGTTTCCCACCAGATGCGGGTCGGCATGCTCATAGGTGATGGGGTTTTTCATGATCGCATTGATGTGGACTCCGGCCTTATGCGCGAAAGCGGTATTCCCGACGAACGGCTGGTTCTCGCGCTGTTTGACGTTGCTTATCTCCGCGATATAGCGCGATGTCTCCGTAAGTTCTTTCAGTTTATTGTCGGTAATGCAATCGATGCCGAGTTTCAGTTTAAGATTGCCGATGACCGAGACAAGGTCAGCGTTCCCGCAGCGCTCGCCGTAACCGTTAAACGTCCCCTGCACGTGAACGCATCCTGCCTCTACCGCGGCCACCGAATTGGCAACAGCCATGTCGCAGTCATTATGGCAATGGACACCTAAGGAGCAGTTTAATTTCGCGCCTACCTCTTTCACTATCTCGATAAATTCCGAGGTGATAGTGCCGCCGTTGGTGTCGCATAAGATGACGCACTCGGCGCCCGCGTCGGTCGCGGCGAAGAGCGTCTTTACGGCGTATTCGGGATTACTCTTGTAGCCGTCGAAAAAGTGCTCGGCGTCATAAAATACCGTTTTGCCCTTTGACTTAAGATACGCGACGGTATCGCCGATCATCTTTAAGTTCTCTTCGAGGGGCACCTTAAATACATCCTTTACATGGAGGTCCCAGCTCTTTCCGAAGATGGTGACGATCTTTGTCCCGGCCTCAAGGAGCCCGCGGACATTGACGTCTTTGGCCACGGCGGTATTCGCCCTGCGCGTCGAGCCGAAGGCTACGACCGTCGCATTTTTAAGCTTCATTCTTCTTGCCGCCTTAAAGAAAGACATATCCTTCGGGTTAGAGCCCGGCCATCCGCCTTCGATGAAATGGATGCCAAGGTGGTCCAGCTTTTCCGCGATGCGGACTTTGTCGCTTACGGAATACGAGATCCCTTCGGTCTGCGCCCCGTCGCGCAATGTGGTATCATAAAGTTTTACTTCTTTCATCTTGTCATGCCTCTGTCTATTTTACCCTCTTCAATCCGAACTCATCGTGAAGCGTCCTGAGCGCCGTCTCGGCGTGACGCTTCTCGATGACGCAGGAGATCTTTATCTCTGAAGTGGATATCATCTCTATGTTTATCTTCTTCGACGCCAGCGCCCTGAACATCCTCGCGGCGATACCCGAATGGCTGCGCATCCCTATTCCCACTATGGAGACCTTCGCTATGTTCTCGTCCTTGATGACCTCTCCGGCGCCTACTTCCCTCGCGACTTTTTTGGCGACCTTGATGGTCTTGGCAAGGTCTTCTTTAAGTACGGTAAAAGATATGTCGGTCGTCCCCGTCCGGCTTACGTTCTGCACTATCATGTCTATCACTATGTTGTTTACCGCGAGTTCCTTGAATATTATGGCCGCGATCCCGGGCTTGTCCGGCACATCGCAAATAGTGACTTTCGCCTCGTCCTTCTGCAGGGCGAGACCGCTTACGTCTATCCTCTCCATCGACTTTACCTCCTTGGAAATAATCGTGCCCTCGACATTGCTGAAACTCGAACGGACATGTATCGGTATATCATAGCGCTTGCCGTACTCGACGGACCTTGCCTGCATCACTTTCGCCCCAAGCGAGGCGAGCTCAAGCATCTCATCGTAACTGACCCGTGAGAGTTTTTTCGCGTCTTTTACTATCCTCGGGTCGGCGGTGTATACTCCGTCGACGTCGGTGTAGATCTCGCATATCTTGGCGCCTAAGGCCTTCGCCAGCGCCACGGCTGTAAGGTCGCTTCCGCCGCGGCCTAAGGTCGTGATCTCCTTGGCGACGCTTATCCCCTGGAACCCGGCCACGACCACCACTTTTCCGTTCTTTAATTCTTCCTTTATCCTCTCGGCCGATATGTTCAATATCCTGGCCTTGGTATGGGAGTTATCCGTGATTATACCTACCTGCGCTCCGGTAAAAGATATTGCCGGTACCTTTAATTTATCTATCGCCATGGCCAAAAGCGCGCACGATATCTGTTCGCCGGTCGAGATGAGCATGTCCATCTCGCGCTCAGAGGGGTCGTCGGTGACCTTGGAAGCGAGCTCTATCAGTTCGTCCGTCGTATCTCCCAGCGCCGAGACGACCACGACCACGTTATACCCGCGTTTTTTATACCTGACGACCCGCTTGGCTACGTTCTTGATCCTTTCCGGATTCGCCACCGAGGAACCGCCGTATTTCTGAACGATTAAATTCCCCACTTTTATTCGGATACCTCCTTACTTTTTATCAGATATTCCATAAGTTCGTGCCCGCGCTCAAGGACGAACTTGCTGTTCTTCGCGGCCGCTTCGCTGAAGGCAACGGCCTCGTCCGGCTCTATGTCTTTCCCGCAGACCGCGAACGGGACCGGCTCAGCGGTATGTGTCCTGATCGAAACGGGGGTCGGATGGTCCGGCAATACCGCCAGCCTGAAATTCTTGGATTTCTTAAAGCGGTCCAGGAACGCCCCGACCACAAACCTGTCAAAATTCTCGATCGCCCCTATCTTCGCGCGCAGGTCGCCGTTATGACCCGCCTCGTCGGGCGCCTCTACGTGGACAAATACAAAGTCCCTCTCCTTAAGTGAATTTAACGCGTGTTTCGCTTTTCCCTGATAATTGGTATCATAATATCCTGTCGCGCCGGGGACATTTATGACGTTAAGCCCGACGATCTTTCCTATTCCCTTTATGAGGTCCACCGCGGATATGACCGAGCCTTCGACGCCGAATTTATCCCTGAATTTCGGCATATCGGTCTCCACCCCCTGGCCCCAAAGCCAGATCATGTTTGCCGGGTTTTCCTTCAGGTCTATCCTGACCCTGTTTATCTCATGTCCCGCGAGAAGCTGCCTGGAATCTTCCATCAATTTGATCAGGAATTCGGCGCCTTCGCCCTTAGGGAGGCGCTCTTTTATCCTTGATCCCATAATATCGTGGGGCGGAAAACACTTTATCTTCAAGAGGGCTTCCCTCAGTGGCCTATCGCGGATGACCACCAGGTGACGATAGCTTACTCCTGGATAAAATCTCACTTTCTCGGAGCCGAGGTTCTTATCCAGGAACTTTATCAGTGTCGCGGCCTCTTCCGAACTTATGTGCCCCGCGGAATAATCCACCATCTCCTCCCGGTCGACCGTGACCACGTTACACCTGAACGCGATATCATCGGGTCCGAGGGCTATGCCCATGTTAGCCGCCTCAAGCGGCCCCCTGCCGGAATAATATTTTATGGGGTCGTACCCTAAAATCGAGAGGTTCGCCACGTCAGAGGCGGGTGAATAATCTTTCGGGATCGTATGGATCAATCCGACCTTTCCGTTCTTCGCCAGATAATTCATATTTGGGATCTTGGCGACTTCAAGCGGGGTCTTCTCGCCCAGTTCCCGGATCGGATAATCCGCCATCCCGTCCCCTACCAAAACTATATATTTCATATCCCTATCGCTTTTAAGACCGATCCCATCTCGGCCTTCACTACCTTTGGTTTCTTAAGCGACGCTATAGCCCTGTCCGGGTCCTTAAGCCCGTGCCCGGTCAGGATACAGACTATCTTTATCTTCTTCGCCGGCTTCTTCCCGAAGAACCCTTTTCTTGAGAATTTCAATAGACCCGCCACCGACGCCGCCGAAGCCGGCTCGGCAAATACGCCTTCCTTGCAGGCCAGCATCTTATAGGCGTCAAGTATCTCTTTGTCGGAGACCATATCGATCACGCCGCCCGACTCATCGCGCGCTGCCTCGGCCTTCTTCCAGCTGGCCGGGTTACCGATCCTGATCGCGGTAGCGATAGTCTCGGGATTTTTTATTATCCTTCCCCTGACTATCGGCGCAGCGCCCTCGGCCTGGAACCCCATCATCTTAGGCAGGGACTTTATCCTGCCTGCCGCTTTATACTCTTTATACCCCTTCCAGTAGGCGGTTATATTCCCCGCGTTGCCGACCGGGATAAAATGAAGGTCCGGGCTGCCTTCCAGCGCTTCGCAGATCTCAAAGGCGCCGGTCTTCTGCCCCTCTATCCGGAACGGGTTTAACGAATTGACCAGGGTTATCGGATACCTGTCGGTTATATCCTTGACAAGATTAAGCGCTTCATCAAAATTTCCGTCCACGGCCAGGACCTCGGCGCCGTGTATCAACGCCTGCGCGAGTTTTCCGAGCGCGATCTTGCCGTTCGGTATAAGCACGAAACATTTGATCCCCGCTTTTGCCGCGTATGCGGCGGCTGAAGCGGAAGTATTTCCGGTGGAGGCGCACATTACCGCCTTTGACCCCTCCTCAAGCGCCTTGGAGACGGCGACGGTCATACCCCGGTCCTTGAACGAGCCGGTGGGATTGGCGCCGTCGAATTTCAGGTATACCTCGTATCCTTTGCCTATCCTGCCGCTTAAGTTCGCGGAATAGATAAAGGGGGTGTTCCCCTCGTTCAAGGTCACGACCGGGGTCTTATCAGAAACCGGCAGATACCTTCTATATCTGTCAATAAGCCCTTTCCACATGGTTATCTCTCTACCCTTATCGCGACGGTCTTCCGCCTGATGGCCGAAAGCTTGTTTATCTCTTCAAGCGCCTGCCGCATATTCTTTTCCTTGGCCTCGTGAGTCATAAGGACGACCGGCACTATACGGGCTTTCCTTCTTTCTTTCTGCCCCACGCTCGAGATGGATATCTTATGGCGGCCCAAGATCCCCGCGACTTTCGCGAGGACACCGGGCTTGTCTATACATGAGATGCGGATATAGTACCTCGCCTCGATCTCGTCTATCTTCCTTATCTTCTTAATAGATTTGTTCTTAAGATAAATAGGCACCCTCCCGACCGAGTTGAACCTCAGGTCGCGCGCGAGGTCCACTATGTCGCTTACGACGGAACTCGCGGCCGGGCTTTGACCGGCGCCCCTGCCGTAAAAGAGGGCCCCGCCGACCATATCGCCGTGGAGATAGATGGCGTTATAGACGCCGTCGACGCTCGACAGAAGATGCTCCTTTGAGAGCAGGGTCGGATGGACCCTTACCTCAAGTTCGCCGTCCACGTTCTTGGCGATGGCCAGTAATTTCACGGAATAACCGAACTCTTCGGCGTATTTGATATCGTTCTGCGAGATATCAAGTATGCCTTCGATATAGATGTCTTCCGGCTTAACGGCTTTTCCGAAGCCCAACAAGGTCAGGATCGCCAGTTTATGCGCGGAGTCACGGCCTTCGATGTCGAGCGACGGGTTGCGTTCGGCATACCCTTTCTTCTTCGCCTCGGCAAGCGCGTCGGAAAAGCTCAGACCCTCGGCGGCCATAGACGATAATATATAATTAGAGGTGCCGTTCACGATACCGAGTATGGTGTCTATCTCGTTGGCGACAAGCCCCTCGCGCAACGACTTGATTATCGGGATACCTCCCCCTACCGAGGCCTCGAAAAATATCTCGACACCCGCCTTCTTGGCGGCATCGAATATCTCCTCGCCCGATTCGGAAAGCAATGCCTTGTTCGCGGTTACGACATGCTGCCCGCTCTTTATCGCCTTCAGGATAAATTCCTTGGCCGGATGGACACCGCCCATGAGTTCGACGACTATGTCTATGTCGGGATTTCCGAGGATCTTATTGACGTCGGTAGTCAATAATTTCCTGTCTACCTTGATCTTCCTCTTCCTCCGGAACTCCTTATCGCATATCGCCTTCAGGACGATGCGGGCCCCGACCTGCCGCTCCAATTGGGCAGACTTCTCCAGAAGGGCCTTAACGACGCCTACGCCTACGGTCCCGAAACCTATTAAACCTACCTTTATCTTCTCCATTTCCTTACCCCTTTTATATGATGGTCGGGGCGAGCGGACTCGAACCGCTGACCACTTGTACCCCATACAAGTGCTCTACCAAACTGAGCCACGCCCCGAAATTTTACATAGAATTTAGAAGCTTAATTATAACAGATTTTTTTGAGGCTGTATAGAGGGATTTTGCTTTAGGCTTCCGCTTTTCTCTCTCTTGTCATCAGTTCGCGGACTGCCGTTTTGGGGTCTTTGCCTTCGTAGATCACGGCGTATACCTGTTCTGAGATCGGCATCTCTACGCCGTACTTTTTCCGGAGTTCATAACAGGACTTGGCGGTCGCCACGCCCTCGACTACCATCTCGGTCGCCTTAAGGACGTCCTGCGGCTTCTTTCCTTTTCCGATCTCTTCGCCGAACCATCTGTTTCTTCCGTGGGAACTTACGCATGTCGTCATAAGGTCGCCGAGGCCGCCTATCCCGTAGAGCGTCTCCTGCCTGGCGCCCATCTTTACGCCAAGCCGGGCGATCTCGACTATGCCTCTTACGAGCAGGCCGGATTTGGTATTCACGCCGAAGCCGAGCCCGTCGGATATGCCGGCGGCGATGGCGATTACGTTCTTTAAAGAGCCGCCCAGCTCTACCCCTGTGATATCATTATTGGTATAGACCCTGAAATTATCCGCCATAAACAGGTCCTGTATCTCTTTTGCCGTTTCACCGTCCTCGGATGCGGCGACAACCGTCGTCGGAAGCCCTCTCGCGACCTCGTATGAGATAGTCGGGCCAGATAAGGCGCCTATCCTGACCGGACCGAGCACATCGCGGACCACCTCCGACATCCTCATCAATGTCTTGTTCTCGATGCCTTTGGATACACTGACAAAAATTTTATCCGCGAAGCCGGTCCCAGGCCCCTTAAACCGCGCGGATATATCACGCATATACTGCGAAGGGACAGCCAGGACCACGATATCGGCGCTCCTGACGGCTTCGGAGAGGTCCGAGGTTATCGCTATCTCGGGCGGGATCCTGACGCCGGGAAGGAATTTTATGTTTTCCCTTTTGTCCTTCACGGACTCTATGTAATCGGGGAATGCCCCCCAGAGGCTTACCGTTGCGCTGTTTTTATTGAGGAGTATCGCCAGCGTCGTTCCCCAGCCGCCGTCCCCTATGACAGCGACGTTTCCGGGTCTTTTCATCTCGCACCTTCTTTTTTCTTAAAAGAGATCCTGTTTTCCTCGCCGCGGGCAAGCCGTTTGATATTCGGGTAATGCTTATAGACCGTTACGGCGCACACTAAAGAACCGAAGATGACATAGGAAGCCGGGTACGAGAGGGCCGAGAATATGACGGGCACCGCTACCGCGGTCGTTATCGAGGCCAGCGAGACATATCTTTTCCATACGAAGATCAGGACCCAGACGGCCAATCCCAAAAGGAATATCCTCGGCGCGACCCCTATAAATACCCCGGCAGAGGTCGCCACCCCTTTGCCTCCCTTGAATCCCAGGAACACGCTCCAGATATGGCCGACTATAGCCGCGAACCCCAGCATCATGCCGTAGGCCTCCGGTTCGACCGTAACGCCGAGCCTTAAAAAAAGTTTCGCGACCAGGGCGACGCAGATAAGGCCCTTCAATATGTCGATGACGAGGACCAGTAAGCCGGGCAATTTACCGACGACGCGATAGGTATTGGTGGCGCCCACGTTGCCGCTGCCGAATTTCCGGATATCAATACCCTTCAGCGCCTTGGCGAAGATATAGCTCGTCGGTATCGACCCGATCAGGTAGCATAAGACCAAAGAGACCGCAAGTAGCATCCTATTTCTTCCCGTGATTGCCGTTCATGAGCCGCGCGCCGCGTATAAGATAATTTATTCCCGAGAGCACCGTAAAGATGACCGTCAGGTTCCATACGTATTCCGAATGTTTATACAATAACAGCACGCTTATTATAGTCGCCATCTGAAAAAATGTCGTTATCTTCCCGAGCGGACTCGGCGAGACCTTGATATCGCCCGACATAAGGAATATCACCACCACGCCTAAGACGATAAAGATATCGCGGCTCACGACGATTATAGGCATCCATAACGGCAATTTTATCTCGGCGGGCCAGTTCGCCAGGCTGATGAAAGCGGTGATCAGGAGCAGTTTGTCGGCGATAGGGTCGAGTATGGTCCCGAGGGTGGTCTTCTGTTTTAATACACGGGCCAGGAAACCGTCCAGCGCGTCGGTCAGGACCGCGAGGCCGAATATGCCCAGCGCCACAAACCTTAAATAATCATGCTCGGGCCTGTAGTAAAGGACGCAGCCGATGAAAAACGGCGTGAGCAAGATCCTTAATATAGATATCCTGTTGGCCAGGTTCATTCCGCTCTTCCTTGTTATTTGTCGGATAAGAGTTGTATCCTGTCAAAAGGAAATATTATCAAGACCGCCTTTCCGATGAGGTAATTCTTCGGGACGAAGCCCCAATACCTGCTGTCTTTGCTTGAGGCGGAATTGTCGCCCAGGACAAAATAACTGTCCTTCGGGACCTTGATCGGTTTTCCTTCCAGCCCGAAATCTCCCCTGTTATAGTAGTAGACCTTCCTGAACGCCGGCGGCTCATCCACGACCTTGCCGTCGACCAGCAGTTTCCCGTTCGATATCTCTACGGTCTCTCCTTCGGAGGCGATGAACCTCTTGATAAAGGCCTTCTTGTGGTCCTCAGGCGAGATAAAGACCACTATCTCGCCCCTCTTCGGCTGCCCGAGACCCGGAAGCCTTACGTTCACAAAGGGCATCCTCGGCCCGTAGATGAATTTTACCACAATTATCCTGTCACCTACAAGCAAAGTCGGTATCATTGAGCCGGAGGGGATCCTGTAGAACTCGAATACGAATATCTTTATCGCGAACGCCAGCAATAAAGCCACTATTACGATCTCGACGGTCTCCCTGAACCACGATTTTTTCCCTGTCCCGCTCTTGCGTGCAAGGGCGGGGTTTTCTTTTTTATCCATATCCCTTCCTTATAATTTTAAGACGGCCATGAAGGCTTCCTGCGGGATCTCTACTTTTCCGAACTGTTTCATCCTCTTCTTGCCCTCTTTCTGCTTCTCCCAGAGCTTGCGTTTTCTTGTTATGTCGCCGCCGTAACATTTCGCGGTGACGTTCTTGCCCACGGGCCTGACGGTCTCCCGCGCGATTATCCGGCCGCCTATCGCGGCCTGCAGGGCGACCTCGAATAATTGCCGCGGTATCAGTTCCTTTAATTTTGATACTAACTGGTTGCCCTTTGCCTGCGCGTTGTCCTTATGGATGATGAACGAGAGCGCGTCGCACGGCTTTCCGTTTATCAGGATATCGAGCTTGACCAGTTCACTCGGACTGTAGCCCTTGAACTCGTAATCCAGCGAACCGTATCCCCTTGTCATCGACTTTATTTTATCATAAAAATCCACGATTATCTCGGAAAGCGGGAACTCGTAGACCAGCATGGCCCGTTGCGGGTCGAGATATTCGGTCGATTTATATATCCCCCTTCTCTCCTGCGATAACTGCATCACGCTTCCCAGCGAATCTGCCGGCGTTATTATAAAAGCCCGTATGTACGGCTCTTCTATGTCGTCTATCTCCTGCGCCGGCGGAAGCTTGCTCGGGTTCTCTATCTCCACTTCCTCGCCGCTTCTCTTCTTCACTTTATAGACCACGCTCGGAGTGGTGGCGATCAGGTTTAAATTGTATTCCCTCTCAAGCCTCTCCTGGACTATCTCCATATGCAGGAGCCCCAGAAAACCGCACCGGAACCCGAAACCGAACGAGACGGACGACTCGGGCTCGTACAGGAACGAGGAGTCGCTCAATTCCAGTTTCTCGAGGGCCTCCCTTAAGAACGGGAAATCTTTCGCGTTGACCGGATAGAGGCCGCAATATACAAGCGGCCTTACTTTTTTATAGCCCGGAAGCGGGTCGTTCGCGGGATTCTTAAAATTGGTGACCGTGTCTCCCACGTGGACCTCTTTCGGGTTCTTTATGTTGCAGGTTATATAACCGACCTCGCCGCAGGATAATTCGTCCACGGCCGCCGCGCCCGGCTTGAAGACGCCGACTTCCTCGACCTCGTATACGTTACCGGTCCCCATCATCCTTATCTTCGTCCCGCGCCTTATCGAACCGTTCTTCAGCCTGATATAGACCACCACGCCCTTAAAGGTATCAAAGGCCGAGTCAAAGATAAGCGCCTGCAGGGCGTTCTCTTTTTCGCCTTTCGGCGGGGGGATGAGTTTTACGATGGACCCGAGGATCTCATCCGTCCCTATTCCGGTCTTCGCGCTCGCGAGGATCGGCTCTATCTCCTTCAGGTGTAACGTCTCCTTTAATTGCTGGCGGACCCTCTCGGGTTCGGCGTTCGTAAGGTCTATCTTATTTATGACCGGGATTATGGTTAAATTATGTTCGCGGGCCAGGTAAAGGTTCGCAACGGTCTGCGCCTCGACACCCTGCGCCGCATCTACCACCAGGAGCGCCCCCTCGCAGGCGGCCAGCGCCTTCGATACCTCATACGTGAAATCCACATGTCCCGGCGTGTCTATCAGGTTCAGGATATAATCTTTGCCGTCCCCGCCGCTGTAATTCAACCTGACCGCCTTCGCCTTTATCGTGATGCCGCGCTCGCGCTCCAGGTCCATGCCATCAAGCATCTGGTCATGAAACTCCCGCGGCGAGATAGCGCCCGTCTTTAAGAGGAGCCTGTCGGCTAAGGTGGATTTTCCGTGGTCTATGTGGGCTATTATGCAGAAATTGCGTATCGACGATTTATCCATTATCTGATGCTTTTGGATAGTTTATCGACTATATTGATGAGGCCTTTGGCCTCCTTGTCCGTGTGCGCCTCACTGTAGACCCTCAAGATCGGCTCGGTGCCGGACGGCCTTATCAGGAGCCAGCTCTCGTCTTCGAAGATGAACTTCAAGCCATCCCTCGTATTTATCTCGGTGACCTTCCTCTTGAATATCTTCTTCGCGTCCTTGCCCTGTAATCTGGCGAATAACTTCTTCACCACTTGTTCCCTTGTCTTAAGCGGTATCTCGACGTCCTGCCTGTGATAACGGAACTTTCCGAACCTCTTCTCCATGTCGTCGAGCAGCGCCAGTATGGGTTTCTTCTCCTGCTGCATCATCTCGACCAAGAGAAGGCCGGTAAGTATCCCGTCTCTTTCGGGTATATAGTTCTTTACGCCTATGCCGCCGGACTCTTCGCCGCCGACGAGGACATTCTCCCTCTGCATCAGCTTCGCGATGTGTTTGAAACCTACCGGCGTCTCGAAAAACTTGAGGTTATAATGCTTAGCTATCTTATTCATCAGCATCGGGCCTGCTATATTTTTCACCAGTGCGCCTCTCCAGCGCCTGTTCTCGATGAAATGCAGGGCGATAAGGCACATTATCTCGCCGGGAGTGATGAACCTGCCGCCGGGCGCGACCGCGCCTACCCTGTCCGCGTCGCCGTCTGTGGCGACCCCTATATCATATTTACCCCTCTTCATGATCTCCATGAGTTTGGGCATATTATGCGGAAGGGGTTCGGGCTTTAGGCCTTCAAAGGAAGGGTTCGGCTCGGCGTTTATGATATCGAGTTTTACCTTCGTCCCTTTAAGGACATCGCCGTGATAACTGTTGCCCGCGCCGTGCATTACCTCGGCTACGACTTTCAGGCCGCAATTTTTCAGGAGGTCTAAGTCGAGGTATTTCCTTACCGTTTCGATATACTTCGGTATCGGGTTTATGACCTCTATCTTTTTAGTCTTCACACCGTCTTCAAGCGATATCGTCTTTACCTTGTTCTTACAAAGGAACGCTTCTACCTTTTGCGTGACCGTCTGGTCTGCCGGCGAACCGAATTGCGTCTTTATCTTCAGCCCGTTGAAGCGCCCGGGATTGTGGCTCGCGGTTATTATCAGGCCGCCGTTCAGTCCCAGAAGCCGGATATTTAAACTCGTCGTCGGCGTAGGTGAAGGCCTGTCCGAGAGATAGACCTTTATGCCGTTTGCCGCGAGGACTTCGGCGGCCGCCTGCGCGAATTTGTCCGAAAGGAAACGGGTATCGTAGCCGATTATGATCCTGCGCGGCGCCTTGAATTGTTTATTGAAATAATCGGCGC
>JAGUXU010000020.1 GCA_020061685.1 Candidatus Omnitrophota bacterium | reverse complement strand
GTTGCCAGAGACAGCGAGAATCTTTATATAAGCTATTGTTTTGCCAAGCCGGTGGATTGGAATACGGATGCCTGGAGATGTAATGTCTTCATCGATACGGATGGCAACGCCGGCACGGGTTATGGCGGGAGCGACGCTGACTGGAGCATCGGCGCCGATTATCTTGTTCAGGGAGGCAAGGTTTTTCAATTTGTAGGTACCGGGCCGAAGGCATGGGACTGGAAAGAGTCAGCATCAGCGCCGTATTCGATCGAAGGAGTTCAGGTAGAGATAAAGGTGCCATACAGCGTTTTAGGAATAAAGTCGGATCAGAAGATCAGCATTTTTCTTCATGGGGATAACCAACCCGGCAAGGACGATTTACTGCCCGATACCTATAAGACAAAGGTAATTATAGTCGAGTAGTGGTCCGGTTATTTTAAGAAAAAACTTTTTCAACCTACGCGGTTAGATTTACGGCCGAAGATCGACCGCGTAGGTTGGATTATCTTATCCGCTTGAAAGGGAAGAAGAAGAAGATGAAAGCCGTGATATTAGCCGCCGGAAAAGGCACAAGGATGAAGGAATTGACCAAGGACAAGCCTAAATCGATGCTGGAAACCGGCAAGCGTCTTATCTTAGAGCATGTATTTGATCAGGTCAAGAAGGCGGGCGTTAAGGATCTCTTGGTCATTACGGGCTATTTCGCCACTATTATAGAGGACCATTTTAAGGACGGCGGGGATTTCGGATTGAATATAACCTACATGCGACAGGAAGTGCTCAGCGGCACGGGTGCCGCGACAAAATTGGCCGAAAATTTTGTCGGTGATAGCTCATTTCTTCTTACCTACGGCGATATCATGAGTTCTATCGAAAATTACCCGAGAATTATTTCCGATTTCAACAGCAACCCTTGCGATGCGCTCTTAGCCCTGACATGGGTCGAGGATCCTTACCGCGGCGCCGCCGTATATTTAGGCGAAGGCAATAAAATCGAGAAAATCATAGAAAAGCCGCCGAAGGGGACCTCTACGAGCAATTGGAACAATGCCGGTATCTATATTTTTTCTCCGGTTATCTTCGAGTACCTTAAAAAGATCAAACTCTCCCCGCGCGGAGAATATGAATTGCCGGACGCGATTACATTGATGATGCAGGATAATCTTAATATCAGGGGTTTTAAACTGGAAGGATACTGGGGGGATTTGGGAACGCCCGAAGATGTCATAAGAATGAATGAGATACTGGAAGGATTTAAAAAATAAGGAGCCGTAATTTCATACTATGGTAAAAGCGCAAACTTCTAGCGAAGAAAATCTTGAAATATCAAAGATTATATCCAAGTACTCGACAAAGAGATTGTATCAGATTTTCCGCGAGAGAATAGATGGCGGCAAATTCAAGGCAGCGGGAAGGAAAAAAATCGAAAGAGAGGGTTATAATTTATTGATAGAAGCCGATAAGGTCCTTTTCCAGCCTAATGGTCGCGAAGATCGTTACCCCCTTGTTTTTACCATTGAAGATTTAAAGAAAAATGAAAAGAGTTGTTTGGAATTTAATAAAACGGCGAAGTCCGAAGATACGGGAATTTTTGAGCACGTTGAAGGCCAATGGTTTTTGCTGAAGTATCAATCGGACGACTTTAAAGTAGAAGTTGTTTTAGAGCCGAAGCCGGACTATCTTCTGATAGACGGCCGCATTAGGACGAATTCAGAACGCATTATCCGCGCCGGCATCGAATTAGGCATCGACGCTATAGGATGGGATTGGTACGAGGGGCTTCGCGATGTTCATAAAATAGAGAAGGAAGAACAATATTATCTTTATGGGCGGGATTTCCGCGTGGGTAAAAGAGGCAAGCTTCCTTTTTATTCTTTTGGGAATATTTCCAATAAAGATATCGGCTTGACATTAGGAGTCAGCCCTCAGGAACCGCGCCTGTTCGAGATAGCCTATGACGCGACTCAAAAACGCTACCAGCTGTTCCTCGATATGGTCGTCAGCCCCAAGACGAAAAAATTTCCGAACGAAGTAACCTTTTCCGGCTTTCTTGTTGCTCTCAAAGAAAACACCGGTTTTCGCGCAAGCGTAGAGAAATATTATCAACTATTCCCGCATGCCGCGGTCAAACGCGTTAAAAAAGAAGGCAACTGGATGCCGTTTGCCGATATCGGCGCCATATCGGATGCGGAAGACTTTCGTTTCGCTTATCACGAGCTTAATATTCACCATGACGGGACCGTCAGGAGCAAGGTTGACATAAACTACAATCTTCGCCACGATATCTATAATTTCGCCTATACCGAACCTTGGCTTTATTGGGTGGAGGCGCCGAAAGATTTAAAAAGAAATCACGATACCATTTTGGAGCTGGTTAATAAAAACTTGGATTCGGACAATGAAAAGATAAGGGATTTCGCATCGGCGGGTCTGTTAAGTTCGATCCGTTTAGACGATGGGAAATATTTTATCAGGATCGAAGACGCGCCGTGGTGTTACGGGGCGGTTTATAATACCAATACCGATCCGACGATAAAGACGAATGAAAAATGTCCTCTCAATCGCGCCCAAGTGGAATTGAAGCAGGCTATGCGCAGTATCAAAAATTCATATTTCCACGGCGTGTATCTGGATTCAATGCAGGCCAACGAAGTTGTGGATGATTATGACGAAAAACGCTTTGAGGCGACGGAATTCCCGCTGACATTTGACACGAAAAAAAGGGTGCCTGCGATATCCCAGTTTATATGCGCCTATCATTTTACCGAGCTTATAGCTGATTATTTGCACGATGAAGGGAAGTTATTGATGGGAAACTTTCCTGCTGCTTTCACTTTTTTCACGCAGCATATCGATGTCCCCGGCGAAGAGACCGGCTGGCTGAATAATGACCGATATGAGCCGATGAACGATAAGGAGCTTTCCATGCGGCGGGTATTGGCCTTTAAGAAGCCCTATCTGTTCTTGATGGCGGTTAATTTTGACAAATTCAGCAAAGAGATGGTCGACAGATACATGAAACGCTGTCTTTTTTACGGTATGTTCCCGAGCATGTTCAGTTTCAACGCTCAGGACGCGCCATACTGGGAGAATCCCGCATGGTACAATCGTGACAGAGATTTATTCAGGAAGTATCTGTCCCATATCGTTAATCTATCAAAGGCAGGGTGGGAACCGGTTACCGGTGTTTACAGTGACAATAAAGATATCTTTGTCGAACGATTTGGCAAAGCGCGGGACGGTGATGTTTATGTCACCTGTGCCAACCAGACGGATAAGGTTCAGGAAGGGAAGATTGATTTATCCGGGTTTATAACCGGCAAGGAAACGCTCGATATAAATGAATTATTG
>JAGUXU010000070.1 GCA_020061685.1 Candidatus Omnitrophota bacterium | reverse complement strand
GAGAGGATTGATATTGTTTTATGCATGTCTTAAACCTAAATCTGCTTAACTCGATAGAGGGTAAATGCCCCTCGTCGCTTCGCTCCTCGGGACAAATTTTGCTAACATTAAAAAACTGGCAAAATTTGGTGGAGCTGGGGGGGATCGAACCCCCGACCTCTTGAGTGCGATTCAAGCGCTCTCCCAGCTGAGCTACAGCCCCCCGACGTCCCGAATGCAGAAACTTCCTAGAAGCAACTCTTCGGGATGCCGAAGAATATCTTCCTGAAGCGACTACATTCGGCAAAGTTTCGCTTCTTTTATTTACCCGGTTCTGCCGGCGGCGCCTCAAGTTTCTTGATGCTCTCGTTCACAAATTCCAGCATCTCAGGGTCTTTAGACTTATCATACTGCAGGACTTTTTTGTAGGCGTCGATAGCCTCTTCTTTACGGTCCGATTTCTCGCACGATATCGCTTTTCCGAGATAGGCCCTGCTATAATCCGGTTTTAACTCGACGGCTTTCTCAAAATCGGGTATGGCCATGTCGTGGCGGCCTTTATAGCTGTATGCCAGACCTCTATTGTAATATAATTGGGCGAATGCCGGGTCGCACTCTATCGCCTTCGTGAGGTCCTCCACGGCCTTGTTATACCGCCCCAGATACATAAGCGCGACTCCGCGATTATTGTAGACCTCGGTATACTTGAGGTCGACCTTTAAGGCGTCGGAAAAATTGGAGATCGCCCTGTCTAATTCCCCTATGGAGGCATAGGCGATGCCCCTGCTTATAAAGGCGTAGGCGTATCTCGGGTCCTGCTTTATGGCCTTGGTATAAAGGTCTATGGCTTCCTGCCATTTCTGGTTAACGGCGTATTTCTTTCCCTCAAAGACAAGCAGCGCGGTCTCTTTATTCGCCTTTTGGTTAAGGACGTCGTCTATGGCGTGGATCTCCAGCCTTGAGGCCGCATAGTACGCCTCGTCGGCCAGTGCTTTTTGATATTCCTGTTTGGCTTCCTCGAATCTGCCCTGCGCGGCGTATTCGACCCCCTTAAAATAATTTTGTCCGCCGGCATCCTCGGCGCGAGAGAGGCCTGTCATCAAAAGAATTGCCGATAAGACCGGTATCAAATATATTTTTTTACTCATAACGTGGATCCTTCCAACCATTTTAAGTAATCCCTGCTGCCGTCTGTGACCGGAAGCGCTATTATCTCGGGGCATTCGTAAGAATGCAGCCCCTTTACCGCCTTCTCGATCTTCGTGAAGAGTTTCTTCTTGGATTTCGCTATGAGGAGAGCCTCCCGCGCAACCTCGGTCTTTCCCTTCCACGTATAGACCGATTCTACAAGCGGAACTATACTGACGCACGCGGCCAATTTTTTCCCGACCAACCCTTTGGCTATCTTGCGCGCTTCGGCGCCTGAGCCCGCGGTAATAAAAATCACGATATCCTTCATTATCTGCGGAGGCGTATCTTGTAATCCTTCTCGCCTTCCAGGACGACGTGCCCCTCTCTCGCCAGCCAGCCCAGGCTCATCAGTATGACCTCTTTGGGCTTCTCTATGCCCGAGTTCAACTGCGAGAGTGTCACCTCTCCGTGTTCATCCAGGTAATGCCATATCTCTCCCGCCGTAATGCCTATCTCGGTTATCATCCCTTTACCTCCTTTTGTGGAATACTATCCTGCCTTTTGTTATAGCTGCCGCATCTCGGACAGACCGAGACGGCAGAGTGCCTGCTGTCTATATAACAATAGGTGCAGATGGAACACTGCCACACATATTTGTCCGCCGTCGGCTCGCCGCCGGATGCCGGCGACCGATCAAAGAATATCCAATAGAAAAAGAAGATCCCCGTTACAAGGGACAGGTATAAAGCCGCCGCGACGGAAAATTCAAGCGCTATCATCTTGCGCCGGACTTCCTTAAACTGAAATTCAAGGTCACGGTTCCCCACTGTTCCTCTCTTGAGCCGCCGGCCGTAAGAGGGGCGAACTGCCATCCTTTAAGATACCGTATGCCCACAAGGTCTATGGTCGGATGGCCGGATGACGAGATCCTCTCCACCGATTCGACTTTGCCTTCGGCGGAGACCCGGAACTTCAGTTCCATCTCAAAGGAGTCGCCGAGGCGGTCCAGGTCCACTCCCAGCTCTTCGTCCCAGCGAAGATAGGACGGCAGGTCCGGTTTATAGACCACTTCCCTGAACCTGACAGGCCCTTTGATCTGTGAAGGATACGCCTTGTATGAGACTTGTATTATATCTGACGGCCGTTGCGGCATCTGTTTCGCTCCGGTAATGTCTTCCGATGCCAGCTTGGCCCCTATCTCCTTCAACATATCAAAATCCGCCGCGGCCACCGGTTTGTCTTCGTTTGTAATATCCGCATTGCCGGCCGCCATGATCTCTGATAATTCCAAAGAGCGCTTACGGCCGGTCCCGGTATCCGAGACGACCTTACCGTATACCCTGCCCGCCAGGACCGGCCCTTCTTCGAGTATGGACCCGAGAAAAGAGATATTTGAAGAGGCCCCTTTGTTTATCGCCGCCGGCTTGACGTATATCCTGACCGAATAGACAGAAAACAGATGCAGGAGGACAGAGACCAGTAACGCGTAGACAAACGCGTAGCGCGCTATTCGCCGGCCCGTGTCGTGGCTATATTCACCTGCGGTATTCCCGCGTTCCTGCATATATCCCATACCTCCACCACGCGTTCCAGGGAAGTCCCCCTGTCCGCTTTTATCAATAACGGCTTATCTTTCGGCAAACCCTCCAATTTCAAAGCGAGTTCTTTCGGCGAAACTACCTCCTCGTTAAAGTAGATCACCTTTTCTCTCGTTATGGTCACCACGATAGGCTCTTCCGCGACCGTCTGAGAGGTGACCGCTTTCGGCAGATCGACCTTTATCGCCGTTTCTGAGGCAGTCGTATAATTCCACGTAAGCAAGAGAAACGTCAGGAATAAAAGGACGCAATTTACAAAAGGCACTATCGCGGCGCACTCGCCGGCTATTGGTTTTAAAGGGCTCCTTCTGAACCTCATCTATTCGACCTTCTTTTCCGATAAGACATTAACAAGGTCTGTGGCGCTTATCTCCATCTGGAGTATGAAATTATTGATCCTGCTTACAAAGTAATTATACGCTGTTAACGTCGGTATGGCAACTATTAAACCGGCTGCCGTGGCGATCAGCGCCTGCCATATCCCCGCCGAGAGGTCTGCCGGCGTCACGGGGCTTAAAGCGGCTGACTTCTCCTGGATCTTCTGGAAGACCTCGATCATCCCTACCACCGTTCCGAGGAGGCCCAGCAAGGTGCTTATATGAGCGACGGTGGCGAGTATGTTCACGTTCCTTTCCAGGCTCGGTATCTCATGCAGAGCGGCGTCCTCTACCGCCTCCTTGATCTCCTGCCGCGTCCTGTCGTATTTCAGTATCCCCGCCTTTAATACATTGGGAAGAGGGCCGGCCGTTTGTTCGCATATGTTTATGGCATCCATGGCGCGGTTTCTCTTCAGTGAGTCCGAGACTTCGTTCATGAATTTTTTTGTGTCCAGCTTTATCTTCTGCAGATACATAAACTTTTCCAGTATGATGGCCAAAGCCAGCACGGAACAAAGCAATATCGGGACCATCATCGGCCCGCCCCTGATAATCCACTCTAACATTTTAATTTACCTCCCTTACCGTATCTCCGACATGATTTCTTATCCATTCAAGCCGCTCCCTGGCATATTTGGCCTCTTCCAGATTCGTGCCTGCCATCTCTTCATAGATCTTCCTGGCGTCATTCCAGCGCCGTTTCCCCTCAAAAAGATACGCGGCGCGCAGGCCGGCGCGCGCCGACCAGTGGGTGATCTCCGGATAGAGGTACTTGACCTTTAAATACTCGGCCAGCGCCCCGTCGGTATCGCCCAATTCCTCATAACACTCCCCGATCGCGAATTGCGTCTCGGCATTAAAGTCGCTCTGCTTCTCGCTTATGGCGAGCCGGTATTTCTCTATCGCGGCATTGAAGAGTTTCCTCTCCTTGAGGATGTCGCCTATCTTCTTGTTCGCCACTTTCTCAAACTGGGTGCCGGGATATCTTTCTATTATGATCTTCAGTTCCTTTATCGCGTCATCGGCCTTGCCGCTCTGCGCAAGGATATCCCCTATCTTTATGGTGCTCTCGAGGGCCAATTGCGAGTCCGGGTGCACATCTATTATGCGCTCGAATTGTTTTATGGCGCCGTCTAAATCGCCGTTCTTATAAAGTATGAAAGCCAGCCAGTACTCGGCGTCATCCGCCGCCTCGGTCGCGGAGGGGTCCGCGAGGATCGAGTCAAAATAGCCTTTCGCCTTAGAGTATTCCTCCTTGTTGTAAAAATACTGGCCGAGCCAAAGTTTGACGTCATTGGTTATCTCGGACTTCGGGTACCTGGCGATGTAACTATTGAACGCATCT
The DNA here is from genome assembly GCA_020061685.1 of Candidatus Omnitrophota bacterium. Classification (GTDB taxonomy): domain Bacteria; phylum Omnitrophota; class Gorgyraeia; order Pluralincolimonadales; family Pluralincolimonadaceae; genus JAGUXU01. Next base: position 1,140 of record JAGUXU010000070.1, on the reverse strand, counting down.
ACCGCGTCCTTCTCCTTGCCCCACTGATAATAACACCAGCCTATCTCGTAGATGCTCAAACGCGCATACTCGGAATCGGGATGATCTTTTATCGCCTTCTTGAAAACGGCGACGGCCTCCTGGTATCTGCCCAGATTAAAAAGACAGTTGCCTGCCTGAAAAGAGGCTTCGGCCAGCAAGCCGCTCTGCGGATAATTCGAGATGACCTTCTGAAACGCCTCCAGCGCCATTTGAAAATTACCTTTACGGAAATACGAGAGCGCAAGCTGTTCCTGAGCCTGCTCCTTGAACGCCGACTTCGGAAAATTACCAAGGAGGCTCTGAAAAGCGAGTATCGCGGCGTCGTAATTCCCCATCTTAAACAAAGCTATTCCCAGCTGATACTGGGCATAATCGCAGAGCATGCTGTCGTTGTAGCCGGTCAGGATCTCGTCGTACGCCTCCTTCGCTTTCTGATAGTCCTTCAGGTCCATATATATATCGCCGATCCTTGATACGGCGCTTGCCTTCAGGTTTCTGTCCGGGGACTTCTTTACCGCCTCGCGGAAAGAGGCGACCGCCGCCCGGGGATCCTTTAGCCGCAGGAGCGTCCAGCCGAGGCTATACTCAAACTGACCCGACAGGTCCGACTTAGGAAATTTCGAGATCGCCTCTTTGTAGACCTGCGCGGCTTCCTCGTATTTTTCCAGGCCGTATAGGCAGTCTCCCTTTCCTAAATAGGCGTCGTCCAGGTAACCCGAGTTCTGAAATTTCAGGATGATCTCATCGTAACTTATGACCGCATCCGCGTAATCCTTCAGCAAGTAATAAGACTGGCCCGTCCCGAAGATGGCTGAATCCATCAGGGGGCTGTTGGGATAATCCGTGCGGAAAGCCAGAAATACCGAGAGCGCCTCCTTGTATCTGCCGGACTTGAAATTAGACCAGGCCTTCCCGTATTGCGCGTACGGCGCCCAGGCAGCCTGCGGGTTCATCTCGAGGGCCTTTGAATAATTGTCGCCTGCCGCGGCGTAATTTCTCATCGCGTAATCGAGTTCCCCAGATAAAAAATATGCGTCCGGCAATTTCTTTGAGACCGTGCGTTTCTTCAGGAAATCTTCCAGCAGGGACTTGGCTTCATCAAAACTCCCCGACATGAAT
>JAGUXU010000012.1 GCA_020061685.1 Candidatus Omnitrophota bacterium | reverse complement strand
GTATACTTTTATCAAAGGGGACATCTGCGATCACGAGGCCGTCGCCAAAGCGATGAAAGGTTGCGATCATGTGGCGAATTTTGCCGCGGAGAGCCATGTTGATAGGTCCATCATCGATCCTTCCGAGTTTGTCATGACGAACGTCGTCGGCACCCACATCCTGCTGGAAGCGGCCCGCAAGGCCAAGATCCGGAGGTTCATCCAGATATCGACCGACGAGGTATATGGCTCTATCGAGAAAGGCTCTTTCCATGAGAATAGCCCGCTCTTCCCCAACAGCCCGTATTCGGCGAGTAAGGCCGGGGCGGAATTACTGTGCAGGTCGTATTTCATAACGTTCGGCCTGCCCGTTATAGTTACGCGCAGCTCCAATAATTTCGGGCCGTATCAATATCCGGAGAAATTCGTGGCGTTGGCCATCACGAACCTTATCGAAGGCAAGAAGATACCCGTCTATGGCGACGGCAAGAACGTGAGGGATTGGATATATGTCGGGGACAATTGCGACGCGATATATTTTATCCTTGGCAAGGGCGTTGCCGGGGAGATATATAATATCGCCGGTGGCTCCGAGATGCAGAATATCGAGATAGTGGATTCGATATTGAAATTGATGGGCCAGCCGCCCTCCAAGATAGAATACGTAAAGGACCGGCCGGGCCATGACAGGAGATATTCGCTCGATGACTCGAAGGCAAGGAAACTCGGCTGGAAACCGAAAAACGGATTTAAGGACGCACTGAGCAAGACTATCGAGTGGTATAAGAGTAATGAGGACTGGTGGAGGAAGATAAAGCATAAAAGCGAAGATTATAAGGCATATTACAGCAAACAATACAAAAGCAGCGGTTAAATAGAGAAAGGAAGAGTAAAAATGAGCGGGAAATTTCAGGATAAGATCAAGAATAAGAAAGCAAAGATAGCAGTTATCGGTTTAGGCTATGTCGGCCTGCCTCTGGCGGTTGAATACGCGAAGAAGGGTTTTTCGGCTCTCGGCGTGGACCTCGACGTAAATAAGGTCAAGGCGATAAGCGCCGGCAGGTCCTATATATTGGATATAAAGGAGGAAGAGGTAAGGCCGCTGGTCAAGAGGGGCTTATTGAAGGCGACAAGCGATTATTCGAAGCTGAAAGATGTGGACGCGATAATCATCTGCGTCCCCACGCCTCTCAGGAAGACAAAAGACCCGGATATGTCCTTTATCGTTTCCGCGGCGGAGGCGATCGCGAAGAACTTAAGGAAAGGCCAGGTCATAGTCCTGGAATCGACGACATATCCCGGGACGACCGAAGAGGTCATCCTGCCCATACTGGAGAGGACGGGCCTTAAGGTCGGCAGGGACTTCAATTTGGGATTTTCACCGGAGAGAATAGACCCGGGCAATCCCACTTATATGACCCATAATATACCGAAGGTCGTGAGCGGACAGACAAAGGCCTGCGCGGAGAATATAAGGCTCCTTTACTCGCAGATCATCGGAAAGATCGTATCCGCCTCGTCCGTTAAGGTCGCCGAGATGGTAAAATTGCTCGAGAACACCTTCAGGGCGGTCAATATAGGGCTCGTAAACGAGATGGCTTTGATGTGCGACGACCTCAAGATAGACGTCTGGGAAGTCATCGAGGCCGCGAAGTCCAAGCCCTTCGGTTTTATGCCGTTTTATCCGGGGCCCGGCTTAGGCGGGCATTGCATACCCATAGATCCCATATACCTCGCCTGGAAGGCGCGGGTCCACGGTTTTGAGGCGAGATTCATAGACCTGGCTTCGCAGATAAATTCCGATATGCCCGATTATGTCGCGGACAGAGTGGCGCGTTCGCTTAACAAGGTCAGCAAGGCCGTCAAGGGTTCAAAGATATTGATCATAGGGATAGCCTACAAGAGGGATGTGACGGATATGAGGGAATCGCCCGCATTCGAGGTATTCCATAAGCTCAGGGAAAGGGGGGCGAATATCTCGTATCACGATCCTTTTGTACCGACGGTCAAACTCGACGGCCAGACATTAAGGTCGGTAAACCTGACCGCAGCCGTCCTTAAGGATAAGGATTGCGTATTGATCCTCACCGACCACTCAAATATCGATTATAAGTTTATAGTGGAAAATTCCAGGTTTATCTTCGACACAAGGAACGCCTTAAGACATATTGGCGATCGCAATAAAATAGAAAGGCTTTAATCAATGGCTACGTATCTTGTTACCGGCGGAGCGGGATTCATCGGTTCCAGCATCGTCGCCGAATTGGTCAGGCGCCGGGAAGACGTCAGGGTCCTGGATAATTTCTATTCCGGAAAGAGAGAAAATCTCGAAGACGTCATCAAGAATATCGAGCTCGTAGAGGGCGATATAAGGGACTTGGGCCTTCTCCGGAAGGTAACGAAAGGGTGCGATTATGTCCTTCATCAGGGAGCCCTGCGCTCCGTCCCCAAATCCCTAAAGGACCCGATCTCATACGACGAGGTCAATGTAAGAGGGACGCTCAACGTCCTTATCGCCTCATCGGAGGCGAAGGTCAAAAGAGTGGTCTTCGCTTCTTCGAGTTCGTTATACGGCGATTCCGAAAAATTACCTCAAAGGGAAGACCATATCCCGCAGCCTGTCTCGCCTTACGCGGCTTCGAAGCTAGCCGGGGAGCATTATTGCAGGGTATTCAGCAAGTCTTACGGTCTTGAGGCGGTGGCATTGCGGTATTTTAACGTATTCGGCCCGCGGCAGTCACTCGAGTCCGAATATGCCGTCGTTATCCCTAAGTTCATAACCTGCATGTTAAAAGACGAGCAGCCGCCCATCCACGGCGACGGGACGCAAAGCCGCGATTTCACTTACATAGATAATGTCGTCGAGGCGAATCTGATCGCCGCGACCCGCAAAGGGATAGCCGGCGAGGCCTTTAACGTCGCCTTAGGCAAGGCATACACCCTTTTAGAACTGGTAAAGACAATAAATGAGATCCTGAACAAGGACATCAAACCCAAGTTTATTCCGCCCCGGGCCGGAGACGTCAAACATACGCTTTCCGATATAACCAAGATGAAGAAATTGCTGGGGTTGGAACCGAAGGTAGATTTTGTGCTGGGACTCAGAAGAACAACGGAGTACTTTAAGTCGATAAACGGGAAAAAATAGCATGAAAGTCCCTCTCGTTGAGTTAGTCAGGCAATATAAGGAGATCAGCGGAGATATCGACGCGGGGATAAAGGCCGTCCTCGAAAAAGGCGTCTTTATCTTAGGCGAGAATGTCGGTAAGTTCGAGGAGGAAGCAGCAGATTATTGCGGCACGAAATACGCCGTGGCCGTGGCAAACGGGACCGACGCGCTGGAGCTTTCGCTGAAAGCCATGGGAATAGGCGAGGGCGACGAGGTCATAACCACGCCCTTTACCTTCATCGCCACCACGGAAGCCATCTGCATAAACGGGGCAAGGCCGGTCCTCGTCGATATAGAAGCCGATACTTACAATATAGACCCCTCTCTTATAGAACGGAAGATAACCAAAAAGACCAAGGCCATAATACCGGTCCATCTCTTCGGCCATCCATGCGGGATAGATTCAGTTATGGCGATCGCCAAAAGGCACGGTCTCAAGGTGATAGAGGATTGCGCTCAGGCGATCGGCGCCGAGTTTGGGTCGAAGAGGGTAGGGGGATTCGGCGATATCGGTTGTTTCAGCTTCTTCCCCAGCAAGAACCTCGGCTGTTACGGCGACGGCGGGATGGTGGTCACTAACGACAAGGCGATAGCCGATAGGATCAGGATGTTGCGCGTTCACGGCCAG
>JAGUXU010000028.1 GCA_020061685.1 Candidatus Omnitrophota bacterium | reverse complement strand
CAGGTATTTTTTCGTGGACGAGACAGGGATCATCAGGGCTAACACAGGGGGTAACGCAGACGCGACAAGCACGCCTATCGAGTGATTCTCTTACGGAGATTATAGCATGACACGAATCTCCATCCCGGCAATTAAGATTCCTTTTCTGGAACTGAACAAACCCAAAGGCAAGATCGGCTTAGATATCGGCACCTCTTCCGTGAAGGCGCTGATGCTTACTCCCCAAAAACAGGGCGGCTACGAACTTGCCTTTTTTGCCGTAGAGCCCATAGACGGGGAGCGCTCGAAAGAGAAGACGGTCCAGGCGATCAAACGGGCGGTAGGGGCTTCCGGCGTAAAGACGCGAAGAGTCATAATATCGGTCGCGGGTCAGGCGGTCGTCGTGCGTCAGATATTATTCCCGAAGATGAGCGCCGAGGAGTTGAAATCAGCCATACAATACGAAGCCGAAAAACACATTCCTTTTAATATAAATGAAGTATATATCGACGCAGAAGTGATAGACGAGAAAGCCGACGACAATAAGATGAAAGTCCTTATTGTAGCCGCCAAAAAGGAACTCGTGGACGAATATTTGTCATATGTAAGCGAAGCGGGCTTTGAGGCGGAGGCCATAGATTCGGATTCTATCGCCGTTACCAACGCCTTCATATTTAATAATCCCGGATTAAGCAAAGAGAAGACCGTCGCCCTGATAAATATCGGGGCGAGCATGACCAATATCTGCATATTAAAGAACGAGGTCCTGAATTTTGTCCGCGATATACCGATCGAGGCCAAGAATCTGGAAAATCTCGAAACACAGATCCGCCTCTCTTTCGATTATTATGAGAATCAGTTCGGAAAGGGGATAGACGGGATATATATCAGCGGAGGGGGGTCCAGGGAACAGGGGATAGCCGAGCGTCTTTCACAGGCGTTCGGGATAGGGGCCCTGGTCTGGGACCCGACCAAGAACCTGACCGTTTCTCCGAAGGTAAATAACCAAGCCCTTAAAGAAGTCTCGAGCCAGATGGCGGTCTGCATCGGGCTCGCTTTAAGGCGGTAAGACAGAATGATAGAGATAAATCTTCTTCCCGAGAAACTGCGGGTAAAGAAAAGGCAGGCGCTGGCGCTTCCCACCCTGCCCATCATCCCCATAGTCATAGGCATCGTCGGCCTTTTAGTCGCTATTCAGCTGCTTTTGACCGTCGTGGTACAGGCCAGGAAAGTGGTCTTCAATTCATTAAACGGAAAATATTCCTCTATATCGGCCTCTTATCTTCAGGCGACGACGCTCGAGGGCAATCTGAAGGACCTCACGAATAAGATCGATACGGCCGAGAGGCTCTCGGGTTCCAGGTTCAAAGCGGCCAAGAAACTAAACGACCTCTCCGACTCGATGATCCCGGGCGTATGGCTTAAGAGCTTAGAGGTAAAGAAAGGCGAATCCCCCTCGGAACCGGGAATATTGCGCGAGACGCTCGTGATCGAGGGCTCAACCATAGTCTCGGGCGAGAGGGAAGACGGCTATATCGGCAAGTTCGTGAATTCCCTGAAAGAGAACGCCTCTTTCTCGGAAGATTTTTCGGGCATCGAGCTCACGAAAGTAGAGAGAAAAAAGATAAGGAATACCGAGGTATTGGACTTTATAATACTCTGCACTTTTAAGAAAGGAAGAGGGTTATAGGATATGCCTGCGCCGCTCAATCTGTCAAAAGAACAGACAGAGAAGATGGTATTGATGGGCATCGGGGTCTTTGTATTCGTGATGGTGCTCTTCCAGTTCGTGATGGTCCCGTCGCTGCGTAAATTGGGAGAACTGAACACGGAGATAGGCAGGCTGAGGGAGAATCTAAAGAAGTCGCAGGCCCTGATAACGAATAAGGCCCAGATGGAGAACCGGTTAGCCGTCTTGCAGCAGAAGTTAAAGGATTATAAGACGGCGCTGCCCCCTTATTCCGATATGCCCAATATCCTGCAGAATATATCCAATATCGCCTCGGAGACCAAGGTCAAGATAATAAAGATCGAACCGCTTAAAGCGGAGCAGCAGCCGGCGGCCGTTCCCGGCGCCGTCAAGCCTCAGGGCAAGCCCGAACCGGGAAAGGCGGGCCTTCTCTATACGGAGATACCGATAAAGATAGAAGCCAGGGGCGGATATCACGCTTTGGGAGAGTTTATAGGCGAGATCGAGGCCTCAAAAAATATCATGGCTATAGGCGATCTGGAGATAGACGCCAGTCCGGACGATATGTTCAGCCATAACGCAAGATTATTGATCGTCGCTTATGTCTTACGCGAGGAGATGCCGGCCAAGTGAAGACCAGGAAGATCACTGCCTTAGTATTTGTTTTTATCTTAGCGATACCGATATGCTTCGGCGAGAACATGTTTAAATATGACCCGAAAAATAAACGGGACCCGTTCACGCCGCTAGTAGATAAGGACGGCAATCTGCTTCCCGAGTACCACCCCGTGACCACCGCAGTCACCTTAAATCTGGAAGGCATAGTCTGGTCGGAGAAGGGCGAGTCCTACGCTATAATAAGCGGTGTCGTCTTGCGGGAAGGCGAGATGATAGGGGATTATACGGTCAAGAAGATAGAACGTTCAAGAGTCGTCCTCAGCAGGGGCGGGGAGATATCCACGATAAATTTAGGCAGTGAGGAGGAATGAGATGAGAAAACGTATTTTAGGCGTATCGGTCATCGCATTATTTTATTGCATAAGCGGTTTGTCCTCTTATGCGCAGACGGCGGCATATGAAGGGACGCAACCCCCCGGCCATGGCATACAGATCCCCGTGACCGAGGAAGCGGCGCCGGCGGAGGAAGTTTCACCTCCGGCACAGCAACCTTTGGTCATTACGCCTGCGCCGGCAGAGGCGCAGCCGGCCGTTCCGGCGCCGGCCGCACAGGAAGAGAAACAGGCCGCCGCTCAAAAAGAAGGGAATGTCACGCTGGATTTTAAAGACGCAGATATGCAGAATGTCTTGCGCGTCCTGGCTTACAAGAGCGGCGTGAACATCGTCGCCAGCAAAGAAGTCGTGGGGACGGTCACCATAAGGCTTGTCGATGTCCCGTGGGAACAGGCGTTAGCCGTCATACTCAGCACTTACGGTTTCGCTTATGAGCGCGAAGGGAATATCATAACCGTATCGACGATGGAGGCATTGAAGACGAGGAGAGAGAACCAGAAACAACTGGCCGATATAGAGGGGGTGACGAGCAGGGTCTTTAACCTGCTATTCCTCGACGCGGCGGACGCGAAGAAGATGTTAGAACCCCAGCTCTCCCCGCAGGGAAAGATATCCGTCCTGGAGAT
>JAGUXU010000041.1 GCA_020061685.1 Candidatus Omnitrophota bacterium | reverse complement strand
TGGGCAACCCAAGCGAGATAGAGAAGTTCGGGACCGTAGTCATGATAGGAGGCGGTGTCGGCGCGGCGGAGCTATATACGGTCGTACGCGCCCTGAAGGGCAAAGGCAATAAGGTGATAACCATATTAGGCGCGAGGTGCAAGGAGCTGGTGATAATGGAGGACGAATTCAGGAAACTGGCGGACGAGGTCCTCATCACGACCGATGACGGAAGTTACGGCATGAAAGGGTTCGTCACCGATGCCCTGAAGGGTTTATTCGAGCGCGGCGGGAAGATAGACCGGATAATCTGCTGCGGGCCGATACCCATGATGAAGGCGGTCACATTGGCCGCGAAGCCAAAAAATATTCCCACGATAGTAAGTTTAAACGCCATTCTGTTAGACGCTACCGGGATGTGCGCGACCTGCCGCTGCACTGTGGGCGGCAAGACGGTCTTCTCGTGCGTCGATGGGCCGGAGTTTGACGGTTATAAGGTAGATTTTGACGAATTGCTTCATAGAAACAAGAGATTCTTAGAAGAGGAAAGGATAGCGTTGGAATCGTAAGATGGCTAAAGAGAGGATTCCCCGTCAGGCCCTGCGGGCAAGAGACCCTGATGAGAGAAACAAGGATTTTAAAGAGGTGGCGCTCGGGTTTTCAGAGGAGGAGGCCCTTCTGGAGGCGAAGCGGTGCCTTGCCTGCAAGAAAAAGCCCTGTGTGGCAGGCTGCCCTGTCGATATAGATATCCCGGCTTTCGTCGCGTTGATCGCCAAGAAGGACTACCGGGGCGCCATAAATAAGATAAAAGAGAAGAACAACCTCCCGGCGATATGCGGGCGCGTCTGTCCTCAGGAGACACAGTGCGAAGTCTGTTGTGTCCTGGCGGGCAAAGACAAGCCGCTTGCTATCGGAAGCCTCGAGAGGTTTCTTGCCGATTGGGAGACAGAGAACCCCGACCTCACTCCGCCGAAGATCAGGAACAGATCAGGCATAAAAGCGGCGGTCGTAGGTTCCGGCCCCGCCGGACTGACGGCGGCCGCGGACCTGGCAAGATACGGATATGAAGTGACGCTCTTCGAGTCGCTTAGTTCGAGCGGCGGCGTATTGAGATACGGCATACCCGAATTCAGGCTGCCCAAGAAGATACTCGACAGGGAGACGGAATACGTAAGTTCTTTAGGGGTGGATATAAAATATAACATCCTTATCGGCAGGACCTTCACCATCGAAGACCTCTTTAAGGACGGTTATAAAGCGATATTCATAGGCACCGGCGCCGGCCTTCCTTATTTTCTCGGGATCTCGGGCGAGAACTTAAACGGCGTCTATTCCGCGAACGAATTTTTGACGAGGGTCAACCTCATGCGCGCCTATGAGTTCCCTAAGTATAAGACGCCTGTCAGGATCGGCCAGCGCGTGGCCGTCGTGGGCGCGGGAAACACGGCTATGGACTGCGTGCGGGTCGCCAAACGGCTCGGCGCGAAGGACGCGATGATCGTCTACAGGAGGTCCGAGAAAGAGGCGCCCGCGCGTCTTGCCGAAGTCGAACACGCCAAAGAAGAAGGTATAGAATTCAGGTTCCTGACCGCGCCTTTGAAGATAGAGGGTAATGATAAAGGCGAGGTCGGCAGCATGACCTGTATAAAGATGGAATTAGGAGAGCCGGATTCAAGCGGAAGAAGGCGGCCGGTGCCGATACAGGGCTCGGAATACGTCATGCCCGTAGACACAGCCATAATAGCGATAGGGCAGGGCCCGAATCCTCTCATCGCCCGTACCACCGGGGGTTTTGCAGTAGACGAGAAGTCGGGAGAGCTTAAGATAGACGAAAATTATATGACCTCGATAAAGGGCGTATTCGCCGGGGGCGACATCACGACAGGCGAAGGCACTGTCATCGCGGCTATGGGCGCAGGCAAGAGGGCGGCCGCGGCGATGGACAGATATATCAGAGGGCAAAAGTGAAGAAGGTATCTTTTTTATTGCTGTCGGCGCTGGCCGTTTTTTCTTTAAGCGGCTGCTATATAAATTTTACGGCCCTGACCAAGATAAACGACAACGGCTCGGGTTTCAGGATAACGACCTACACCGCCGATGATGAAGGCGAGAGAGATACGTTGATCAAAAAATATGATCTGCCCTCCGGAGGCAGTTGGGAATCTAAGGAGGGCGTAAAGGACAAATCTCCGGATTACGCCTACGAGGCCAAGAGATCTTTCAAGGATTTAAATGACCTTGCGCCTGATTATGTGAGAAGAGGAGCAAAGCCGGAGCATGTCTCAGATAACAGGTTCTCGCTGAAAGTCAGGAAAAATATCTTATTTACGGTTTACGAATATAAAGAGACCTATAGGGATTCGACCGATGAGAGGCAGTTCAGGGAATTTTGCGAGAAGTGGTATAACCATAATCTTGATGAAGCCGTTAAAGATCTAGCGGACGCCTTTCCCCGGATTCTCGAGAAAGAAAAAGTAAAGGCGCTTCTAAACGAGAGATATCGGCCGTGCGTCGATTCCTTAATGACGGCATTTTTGGAGAAGGGCTGTGATCTTGCCGACGAAGATAACGGCGAATTCAAAGGGAAGATGGATGAGTACGAGAAAAGATACAGCAAGGAGGAACTTCTGCCGTTCTTGGCAGATTATATCATATTGCGCGGCAAGGGGGTAAAGCGGCAGGAGGTTTTGCATAAATTAAAAGAGGTCTATGATAGGTATGAGGAGAAGGCAAGCGCTTACGGCCAGCGATTAATGGATGATAATTACGACGATGCCCTCGGTGTCTACGGCATACCTATCTTTGAGAATTACACGTTTAACGTATCGGTCGTCATGCCGGGAAATATCGTAAGCGCCAATACGGAAGAGTTCAAGATGAACACCGCCAAATGGGAATTCTCTCCGGCCGATTTTTTATTCAAGGAATATACGCTGCGGGCGGTATCAAGGAAAGTGAATCATGCCGCCGTTGCCGTCCTGGCGATCGTGCTGATGGCCGCGGTCATTTTAGTTTTGCGGAAGATCAGGGGGTAAACGGATAAGTGAGAAGAGCGGTTGTCGCTATGAGCGGCGGCGTTGATTCTTCGGTCGCCGCTTTTTTGTTGAAGGAAGAAGGTTACGAGGTCATCGGCGTAACGATGCGCCTGTGGTCCTCGTCGTTGTGCGGAGCGCACGGCGAAAAAAGCTGCTGTTCCGTCGAGGCCATCGAGGACGCGCGTGCCGTGGCTGCCCGGCTCGGGATCCCGCATTATGTCATGGACCTCGAGGATGATTTTGAGCGCGGCGTCATAGATTATTTCTGCGCCGAGTACGCGAGGGGACGGACCCCGAACCCCTGCATCATCTGCAACCAGAAGATAAAGTTCGGCAGGTTATTGGATAAGGCCAGGAGCCTGGATGCCGGTTATATCGCCACAGGGCATTATGCCTCGGTCAGAAAAGAGGGCGGCCGGTATTTCATAATCGAGGGGAAAGACAAGTCAAAGGACCAGTCCTATGTCTTGTTTAATCTTGTCCAGGAACAGCTTAAGAGCGTTTTGTTTCCGCTGGGCGGGCTTACAAAGAAAGAGGTCAGGCAGATAGCCAGATCGAACCGCCTAAAGGTCTTCGATAAGCCGGAGAGCCAGGACATATGTTTTGTCCTGAAGGGCGACTACAGGGATTTCATAAAGGATAAGATAAAAGGCGTCAAACCGGGAAAGGTAACGGATACGGAAGGCAGGGTCTTAGGCGAACATAAAGGCGTCGCTTTTTACACGATAGGCCAGAGGGAAGGACTGGGCATCGCCGCTTCCAAGCCCCTATACGTAGTCAAGATAGATGCCGGGAAGAATCAGCTCGTATTGGGGGACATCGAGGCGGTAAAGAGTGATGAGCTGTCCGCCTCAGATATCTCATGGATGGCGATCGGCGGCCTGGAAGGAAGTATCCGCGCTAAAGCGAAGATAAGATATAATCATCCCAAGGCCGATTGCGGCGTCTCCCCGCTTTCAGGCGACAGGATAAAAGTGTTATTTGACGAGCCGCAGCACGCTATTACTCCGGGGCAGGCGGTCGTATTATATGAAGGGGAAAAAGTCTTGGGTGGCGGATGGATAGATTAAAGAATATCCTTAAAAAGATGGGCAGGGTGGTTATCGCGTTCTCCGGCGGGGTAGACTCCACCTTTTTAGTCAAGGCCGCGAAAGATATACTCGGCAGGAAGAATGTCCTGGCCGTCACCGCTACATCCGAGACCTTCCCGAGGTCCGAATTAAAAGACGCTAAGAGGATGGCCGGAATGATCGGCGTAAGACATATTGTCATCAGGACCAAAGAGCTGGAGGACCCGGGTTTCAAGAACAATCCTCCGCGCAGGTGTTATTACTGCAAGAGCGAGCTTTTCAATAGATTAAAAAAGATAGCAAAAAGGTATGGTTTTAAATATGTCGCTGATGCCTCAAATTATGACGACAGAAAAGATTTCAGGCCGGGGGCCGTCGCGGCGAAAGAAAAGAAAATCAGGAGTCCGTTAAAGGAAGCGCGCCTGACCAAGGATGATATAAGAAGGTTATCAAAAAAATCAGGATTGCCGACATGGGATAAACCCTCTTACGCGTGCCTTGCGTCGCGCATACCTTATTATGAGCCGATCACCGGAAAGAAATTAAACAGGATCGAGGCGGCGGAAGAGGCATTGCGTAAGAAGTTCGGACTCAGGCAAGTCAGGGTCCGTTCTCACGGGGATATCGCCAGGATCGAGGTCGCATCTGAAGATATAAGAAGGCTTATCGGGGATAAGGCGGGCAGGGATATCGTCAAGAGGTTTAACGCGCTCGGTTTTAAATATGTCACGGTTGACTTAAGAGGTTACCGCACCGGCAGCATGAACGAGGCCTTAAGGAGGAAGTAATATGAAGGAGAAGGTGGTGATCTCCTGGAGCGGCGGAAAGGACAGCGCCCGCGCGCTTTACGAGATCAAGAAAAGCGGAGATTGTGAAGTGGCGGCCCTGCTTACGACCCTTACGGCCGATTTTGACAGGATAAGCATGCACGGAGTCCCGAGGGTCCTGCTTGAGAAGCAGGCCCGGTCCCTCGGTATCCCCCTCGAAAAAGTCTTTATCACAAAAAGCACCTCAAACGAGGAATATGAGT
>JAGUXU010000052.1 GCA_020061685.1 Candidatus Omnitrophota bacterium | reverse complement strand
GCGCCCATACTGATCTCCTGATCGGTCGAAATAATGAGCAGGTCTTCCTTTCCGGTAACAGGGTTATATTCCGCGAAAAGAATCCCGGGAGCCGCGATAAATATAAGGGAAATTGAGGTTAAAACCGTCCTTATCTTCATGCTAATAAATTATCATATTGAAAAATGGAAGTAAAGCACTTATAATAACAAGATATGAAAACAATCTTTCATCTGGTCCTTCTTGCCGTCATCCTGACGGCCCTCGCCGGCTGCGCGAAGGAAAATCCGGCAAAAGAAGTCCTTGCTACGATCGGCGATTACTCCTTATATGAAGCGGACCTTGTCTCGGAGGCCGAATTGTATCCTCCCGCATACCGCAAGACGGTGACCAAGGAAGAGATGCTCAACGACCTCATCAGGAAGAAGCTCATGCTTATGGAGGCCCAACGCCGGGGGCTGGACAAGAAGCCCGAATTCCTGAAGATGGTGCAGCGTTTCTGGGAGCAAAGCCTCCTGCGTTCGCTTATGGACGAAAAATCAAAGGAGACGCTCTCTTCGCTGAAAGGCACCGACGAGGAGAAGCATAAGGAAGCCGCGCGGATGATGCAGGAGTGGGCTGACGGACTCGGAAAGAACGTGAACATCAAGATAAATAAAGCGGTCCTTGAGAAAATAGAGATCAAATGAACGCCGGGAACAGAAGAAGGTTAAAAAATTACTTCATAAAAAAGCGGTTGCAGACAAATTTTATACTGAAGTTCTGCCTGCTTGTCATCCTCGCCTGCGCCATCATGAGCGCCCTGGTCTATCTTTTGAGCGAGAAGACCACTACGACGAGCTTCGAGGGCCTGCGCCTGACCGTAAAGAGCACGGCGGATTTCATACTTCCCACTCTCATCTTAAGCAGTCTCGTGGCGATAATCCTCATAAGCCTTGCGACTGTCGCTGTTTTCCTTCTTATAACGCACCGCATCGCGGGGCCCCTCCACCGGCTTGAGACTGACCTCGCTGAGATCGCGAAAGGCGACTTGACAAAAGATATCCATCTGAGAAAAAAAGATGAATTCAAAATCCTTGCCGCGATCATAAACAGCCTGCTAAGAAACTTGAGGAACCCCATTTCCGTCTCGCGGACCAGATTAAATGAGCTGGAAAGCGACATAGCCGCCCTCAAGGCGGGATTGAGGGCCAAGGGCACCTCAGAAGACGAGGCAGAACAAATAGTACGGCCCCTCCGGAAAAAGGCCGAACAGATAAAAAATATCTTCTTATTCTTCAAGATCTCCTCGATCGTGATCTTCTTCGCTTTTATGTCCTGTCTGCCGGCGGCACAGGCTGATGTGACCGATGGCGTTCCGCCCGCGGAGCTCATCTCGAACGAAGGATGGACGATAACAAAAAGCATCTTCTGTACCTTATATTTCAGGTATGACGTGGATATCGGCGCGGTAAATGACAGGCTCGACACATACAAGGTCGACTACGGACTTCTGGAAAAGCCGCCGCGGCCGGGCGAGGGTGACAAAGAAAAGATCTCTTACAAATTCGACCTTATATTCTATAAGGTACAGGAACTGCTGGATATGCGGCCGAAAGACCTGCATCTAAACGTGCGGATCTATCGGGACCAGAAGGACTTAGACAGGGTCTACATGGAAATATTCGACCAGGAGAATAAATTTATCGCGTATTACATATTTAAGATAAATACGCTTTTCGCAAGCGAGGCCAAGATATCCGCGAACGTAATGGCCCATGAGATCGCGCACTGCATAGTCGACCACTACTTCTCCGTCATCCCGCCCAAGAAAGTAGCAGAGATGATAGCGCAATATGCTGATGCCCACCTGAGGGATTGACCGGCTGCGGCGTTATGATAAATTGACGTCTATCCTGTCGTAATGGCCCTGCCGGACCCTTTCGGCAAAAGGCGACGGTATGCGGCTGCCCGTAAACTTGAGGTCGCTCTCGCCTTTCCTCTTCAGCAGTATCGCTGCAGGCCTTACGGCCCTGTCCCCGAAAGTATCGAGCCGCTTAGGATTATGGTATACAACGAGGGTCTTTCCGAGAAGGCAAAAAGCGAAGATATCCTTAGGAAAGGTTTCGGTCTTTTTTCCGGTAAAAAGCCAGCGCGGCAGTATCGGCCTTAACTCAAAACATAGCTTTCCTCCGGATACCTTAAAGGGCTCTTTCCCAAGGCACATCAGTAACCACATGTTAAGGAATTCGGTAGTGGAGCCGGTCAGCCGCGCCACAAAGCCGTTGCCGCGTATCGCTTTATCTGGATAAGCGCTGCTCGCTATAAAAGAGGAATTCTCCAGTATGCTCCTGCCGTAGCGCGCCGGATCCTGGAACGCGACCAGGCAGTCCTTCAGGTCCGAGAAGAACTCTTTATAGAGCCCTTTCTTTAAGACCTCGAGCATATACTTATATTCCATATGAAGCCATATCGATTCGTTCTCGAGCCAGCCGGGCGTAAATATGGTAGAGCGGCCTAATTCAAAAGGCATGCCTTTAAGCGGGACGTTAAGTTTATACATCTTAAGGTCTTTATCAAAAAGCCCGCTTTTCCTTACGGCCTTATACAACGACTCCGCTTTCCTTCCCTCTTCTACGACCCTCATGGCATGCATCGGCCCTTCCAGGAAGAATGATACGGGCTTATGGCCAAATGACAGCGCCCTCACAAGGGGAAGCCCGTCTTTATTTAATTTACGCTTCCCTCTTTCATAAATAAACCTGTACTTCCTGACTTCATTTATAAAATAAGTGTGCGGGAGGCCGGCCTTCCTGTCCTGCGCCGCCCTCAATCCTCTCTCCACCTTAAGAAGCGCCTTATTCAGTATGCTCCTTATCTCGTCTATCGAAATATACTTTTCTCTTCCGTCAAGGCCGGACCAGACCTTCTTTCTATAGCGCTCCTTAGCCGCTGAAGAGGCCTCCCAGTAATCAAAATTACCGGTCTTGGCCAGAAGCTTATCCAGCTCGATCAGGAGATCCGCCAACTCATACGGAAAAGCTATCTTGAAGTCAGCGCTTATTCCAGACCTGCCCAACGATGACTTTAAGAACAGCGCTAATCTCTTTAATTCAAATGTCTCGGCTACGGATGAGCCGAATATGCCCGGCAGATTGTTGAGGGAATCGCACCAACCGGGCTTGCCCGCCTCCATCTCT
>JAGUXU010000147.1 GCA_020061685.1 Candidatus Omnitrophota bacterium | reverse complement strand
GATCCGGCTCTTCTCCCCCCATCCGGTCAACGAGCCGGAAAAGGTCATCCATATGCTTGGTTTTTCGCAACCGTATTCCAGTCCTACCCATTCGGCGGGCCTGTGGAGCATCACATATTTGCCTTTGATCTTTTCCGGAAATATCACCACATCCCGGTCATCCACATCGTCCCGGGAGATGGCGCCCAGGCATTCAAAATCCCTGAAATCCTTCGTGCGCAGAAGGCCTGTGCGGGTCAGGTTCTCCTTTAAGCTCTTGGGCGCGTTCTCGGAATACTCGGGCCCTTTGCCCATCACAAACATCGTATAAGGGACCGCCCTGCAGGCGTATGTCACGTAATAGTAACCGCCGAATTTTACGATGCGGGGGTCTTCAACGCCTCCGGCCTCGAACAGATAGGTCGGTGTATAAATAGGCTTCTTTGAGGCCCTCTTGAAATTAAGTCCGTCCTCGCTTACGGCAAGCCCCATGTAGATGCGGTATATGTCCGTCTCAGCCGAAGCCCTGTAGAGCATATAGACCCTGCCCTTGTCATAATAGGCCCCGGGGTTGCAGACGGCGTATCTTTCCCAATTTCCTTCTTTTGTGGGTTTCAGGATGGGGTTGCCGGCGAATTTTTTTAGCTTCATTTTTTTAATAGATCTTGCAGGTCTTCTTTACCGGCGCTATATTTTATTTCAAAATCGAATTCTTCCTGAGGTCTCAGTTTCCTGGGTTTGAATATCAATTCCATAGTATAAAAACCGATGCCTTCCCATACGCCGATTTTATCGACTAAATTTCTGTCGAATTCCTGCATAAAATATTCGTTGCTGGATTTATCATATCCCAAAATCCGATTGCCGTCCGGTATATACTCGGCCTTGCTCATACTCTTGCCGTAATCCTGTGTTACAATGCCCTTGCCTTTGACAGGAATCACTATTTGGTTTTCTTCGGTCGCATCGGACGGGCCGCAGCCCACATCGGGATGATTAGCCCATATGAACCCCTGTTCTTTGTCCGAGCTATTCTTGATCTTGTATCTTAATTCTAAAGATGAGGAGTCGGCCTGTAACGTCATAGTCCTTTCGATATATAATTTATTCTCTGTCTCGGCCCACATCTTGACCGAGACCTCTTCGGGTCCCTTTTCTTTTACTTCGTATTGCCACTTATTTCCCCAGACCGCGCCCGGCCATCCTTCAGGGAACCAGTCGTTTATCCCGCCGTATTCGACCCATTCCTTCGGCTGCCCTGCCTTTGGCAGTTGTGAATATGCGGAATATAGTTCATCGTTACCTGTCTGTTTGAAAAAGAAAGAAAGGATCCTGCCTCCGAGAACTTCTGTCGCCTGGACTTCTATTAAGGCGTTCGCCAACACAAGATCCATATAACCGTCCTGATTGATGTCCGACTCGACCAAAGCCGCTTCTTTATACCCGGAGATCGCCTTAAATGGCTCCTTCGCCTTGATAACAGCTCCTCCTGAGACGCTTATAGCCGCGGTTATATCAGTCTCTCCCCGCGAAGCGGGCGTAACGGTAAAATCAAACTTTTTATATTCGCCGGGACCCAGTTCCAGGAGCCGCTTCTGCGGCGTTATCTCCCAACCCTGAGGCACGTCAAGGGTCAACCAACCGTTAAGCGGCACTTCCTTGTGAGCCTTTATACCGACGGATAAGGACTGTTTCTTGCCCACAACGAGGACATTTTGCGGCCCCAGATCTATCTCGGATATAGCCTCTCTGGCTTTAATAGAGCACGCTTCGGAAGAATAGTCTGTATTATTCAATCTTATTTTAGCGGTCAACTTATAATCCTTGCCCGCTTCAGAAGCCAAGACAAGTAAGTTCGTAAAAAAGCTCTTTTCTTCCAGCGGCTCAAGGGAAAAGGCTATATTCTCCCTGCCTGCCGCGCCTTTGGGCAAATCGGTCTCGAGATTAATTTCTCCCTTAAGGGGTCCGGCTTCGTTATTCTTTATCCTGATCTCGATCTGTCTCTTGACGTCGGGATAGATGATGATCTCTGCCGGCTCAACCTGAATCTCTATTGCCTTCGGTATTATATTAACCTTCGTCTGGACCTGTTTCATCTTCCTCGCGGAATCCTGGCCGTAGATTATCTCTCCTTTAAGCCAGACGACGTCTCCCTCTTTTATCTTTTCCGGAAGCGGCACGGTGAAATCAGCGGCAACTTGAGAACCGGTGTCAAGCGAATAAAAAATCTCGCTCATCTGGGTGGTGTTCCCGCTATCTCCCAGATAGCCGGCCCACATATCCGGAACGGGCCCTGCGGCATGGATAAGCCAGACGCTTAAAGCCAATTTTCCTTCTTTAACCGGCGCGCCGCTTATATTCCTGGCGGTAAGATTGACCTTGATATTCTCGCCTAACCCGGCATATCTTTTCTCGGGCAGGATGGTCAATTCGATGTCCTCTTTGGCCGGAGCATATTCTATGACATATTCGCTTTCCGGATCTTCGCTCTCATAAAGAAATGTGACCTTGTCTTCGGTCACTGCGGCAGGAACGGCTTGCCCGGCACAGGTTATCTTTATCCCGGAGGCCTCTTCCCAGTCAGAGGGCCTGTTGATACTTACTAAAGTACTCTTCGGATCCGGTTGCCTGACTACGATTTTACGGGAGAAGTTCTCCACGATGATATAATGCTCTCCTGCCAATAGGCTGTCGTTAAATACCTTGAACATTCCGGCAACAAGGCTGCCGCCTTCGGATTCGGCAAGAAACCCTTCCGGGGGTATGATGTAACTTTCTATACGATAGGGCCTGGACTTTGAATGATTCGCCACTATAGCGATATCCTCGAAGCGGCTGAATGTGATCCCGCCGTCAACCCTTTGGAAATCCGTCAATCTCTTGCCGAGATACCGGGAAGCAAGGCTCTTCTGAAAGGCGTCGTCTATATAGAACCATTTCTTCTGGCTCTTCTCCCAGTCCTTCGGCCAATAGCCCTGCGTGAAATTATGGCCGTATGCGACATTCCACATAAGCTTGTCCCTCGCGTCCGTAAAGACCTCGTGGGCGAGGTTATGCTGATAAAACCCATTCTTATCGTGCGCTACATACAGGGCATAAGGGAATGTCTCCCAATTCCCCTCACCGTACCAGTTATTGAATATCTTATCCGGCGGAAGGGAGTTATTGACGGCCATATCGCTGAAGGCGACCACATAGGGCATCAATCCGTCAAACCCGCCTTCGCACATGACAGGGATCTGTTTTGAGTCCCTCTTCGCGAAATCTATAAGCCCCTGTTTGTAAAGGACCGGGTCTTTTGCCTTCGGATTCAGGTCATATTGCCATGGCCTTGCGCCTAACTGGTCCTCAAACAATATATCGCAGGGTATGTCATACTTGAATTCCCGCACGGTCTGTTGCGTCCTTTTAATGACTTCCGGATTGTGCGGGCTTGTGATTATCCCCCAGTTCTTTCCCCAATAGTATTCATCATGGATGTGCCCGTCTAATTTTATTACAGCGATCTTCTCTTCCCCGAGCGCCTCTAATGTCTTGCTCTCGTTCCACCATGTCGGGTTAGTGTAGGGCATGACCAGATGCCCTTCGCCGTGCGCCACCGCGACCAGATTCTTCAGGTCTTCCTGTGTGCCGAACTGTTTATTTGGCGGAAGGTAATCGGGATAGTTCTTATCGAACCCTTTATCCCAGAAAGTCACCAGATGGACAAGGGTAGGCGAAGGAAGTGTCTTGATGAACTCGGATACCTCGCTGAATTTTTGGCTTATCCAGCTGAAGTCGAATTTCAATAAGACCGATTTGGAGAGTTTATCAAAGAGGCCTTTGTCGATCCTTTTATCAAGGTCGGGTATCTCGTTAAAACCGTTATCCTCGACATAATGCCGGATATTTTCCTTGACCGGTTCGGCAATGCGCATCCTTATGGCGGGGCTGGACCAATAACCCGGAGAACCGGTCTTCTTGTTGGATTTCTGGATATAAGTAGCCTGGGCAAAGGTATAGAATCCGACGCCGCCCTGATATGAATCATAGCCGACCGACATTCTCGCTTCTGTCCAGCGCGACGGATTTTGGATGGTATATAAAGAGAGATTACTCTTATCGAACTCTGCGGCAAAGTAATCGCTGAAGAGATATTGGGATTCAGATATGTAGCGTCTCTCTAAAAAAAAACCCGGCTTTAAGGCCAGGCCGCCGCGGTAAGGAAAGATGACTTGTCTTAATTTTTCCAGTTTAAAGCTGAGGCCTTCGGGAAAGTTAAGGAGTATAGCGGGTTCTTCGTAGGCGCTCTCGATGTCTACCTGGAAGTCAAGATAGTTTTTTTTTGAGGCGAGCGCCTTTATCTTAAGCTGGAAACCTGATTTTTTATCCTGATATAAGAACGAGAGTTCGCCTTTTGACTTCTGCCATTTATACTCAAAAGGCCTCTCCTGGGAACCGGAACTGAAATCTTTATTGGTTATGCTCTTTCT
Organism: Candidatus Omnitrophota bacterium; assembly: GCA_020061685.1. Taxonomy (GTDB): domain Bacteria; phylum Omnitrophota; class Gorgyraeia; order Pluralincolimonadales; family Pluralincolimonadaceae; genus JAGUXU01. The sequence goes on along the minus strand of JAGUXU010000147.1, from coordinate 109 downwards.
CTTAAAGAAATTAACGCGCCATAATTCCCCGCCGACCGAGCCCGCGGAGACCGTTTCACCGTTTATCTTGTCCTCTATCCCGAGTAACGCGCCGTTCTTCTTGCTGAAG
>JAGUXU010000194.1 GCA_020061685.1 Candidatus Omnitrophota bacterium | reverse complement strand
TTTTCCTCCTTTTGCGCAAGGGCTTTAGATTTCTTAAGAAGATTTGTAACCGTGCTAGAAACCTGCGCACCTTTTTTTATCCAAGAATCTAGCCGTTCTCTTTTTATTTTTATTGCCTCTGTTATCGGATTATAAAAACCTATTTCTTCAATAAACCTGCCATCGCGCCCCCGGTGCTGGTCAAAAACAGTAATTCGAAAATGCGGTCTTTTTTTGGGATTTTTACCTATTCTCCTCAGACGCACAACTACTGGCATAACCTCGCTCCTTTCAGTTGCTCGGAGTGTAAAGCGTATAAGTGTAAAGTTGTTCAGCCATTTACTTACAAACTTACACACTTACAAACTTACACACTAACTTGTTATTATTTAATAATTGCTTCTATTAATGCCCTTGCCTTATTAATGGATTCGAAATATTCTTTTTCAGGAACAGAATCCGCAACAATACCTGCACCCGCCTGGATATATCCGGTATTATCTTTAATAATTATTGTCCTGATCGTGATGCAGGTATCCATATTATGCGAGAAACTAAAATACCCTACGCAACCCGCATAGGGGCCGCGCCTCAAGTCTTCCAATTCATCAATAATTTCCATAGCGCGTATCTTGGGGCTGCCGGAAACTGTCCCTGCGGGAAAACAGGCCCGTAAACAATCGTAAATATCGTATCTTTTATCTAAACTTCCTTCTATCTCGCTTACCAAATGCTCGCCTGCACGCGCGTAGATGACGGCGAGATATCTTAGAGACCGTTCATACATCCCGGTCTGCCTCGCTTTCATGTAAGGGGCATAACCCAGTTCCCGGGCCTTCTTCTCTATCCTTAATTTTAGGGGAAGGCCGATGCCGGGCCGGTTATTCAGGGCCTTTGATACCGCGGCCGCAGAGACACCCAGTTCTTTTGCTATCTCTTTTATTGTTATAGACATGGCCTAAGTTAAGTAAAATTATTTATTAAAAATTAACCAATTTAGTATAGGAGGAAAATTTATCATATAAAGATGCGTTTGTCAAGGGGGTTTATTTGAGGATTTTTGCTTTTTCGGATTTGGGGCCGATCGAGATGGTGATCAATGATTTGCCGTTTTTGAACCCTTCTATTATTACTATGCAGCTCTGCCCGGGCTTTTCAAAGCTTAGTTGCTTCTTTTCGAATTCGATGATGTTTACCGGCTGCCAGTTATAAACGGGCATCTGTTCTTTGTAGAAGAGCATCACCGTTTCAGGGCTTGATCTGCCCTCGTACCGCATAAGCCCGGCACGGATATTTTCTGTCTGGTATATGAATGATTCGGTGGCTATCGATGCAAATCCGGAGGGTATCGGCACGTCATCAAACCTTAAGCTGGAGGCGACCGCCAGGGGCTTTTCCATTTCCGATGCGGCTGAGCTTCCCCTATGGGCCGAAGTAGCGCAACCACCGGTCATTATTAAAATGAAAATTACTATAACAGCGAGCGCCGTTCTATTGTTCATCATAATGATAGATGATAGCCGATATTAAGAGAGGGACAGAATTTCTTCTATCCCTCTATTTATAATAAATAAGGTCCTTTAGTATGACTAAAGTTCTCGTTCTTACTTTGTCGATGCTGGTACCGGTGCTGTCGGCTGTCCGATGAACTCAGGCTGAATAAAGGTCTTGCCATACGGAGGAATCGGGAACGTTACGACGTCAAAGACACCCGCCGCCGTCCTTGCGATACCTTTTACCGTACCCTTGACCGCTCCGACTATAACGCCGAAGACTGGGTTGCTTTCTTTCATCGCCTTATCCATGGCTATAGGTATTTCCACCCAGCCCGTTGCAAAATTCGCTAAACCTCTACGTAGTTTTCCACCGGCATTTTCAGCATAGGTCGGTACTGCCATTCCGATTACCAATGATATTACAAAGAGAACCACCATCATTTTCCACATGTTGTGTTTGAACATAATTTTTATTTCACCTCCTCTCAGTTAACATCATTGACGAAACTATAACATAGCAAATAACTTTTGTCAAGAGAAATTTAAGTTTTTTCCAGCAATCGCAAGGAATTTTTAAGGACCGCGCGCGCCTGCGCTTGCGTAAGCCCGCTTCCCAGTATTATCGATATGGCGGTATCGCGCGTGATCAGGTCTTCGGGCCCGTGGGCGTCCGTATTTAAGATAAGTCTTGCTTTTGCCTCGCAGGCCATCCGCGCGACGTGGCCGTTAGTCAGCGAATGCCCCCTCTTCGCGGTCAATTCAAGGTATATCCCCCGCCGCGCCGCGGTCTTCGCATCCTTTAATGTTATCAGTCCCGGATGGGCGAGTATGTCTATATCGCATTCCAGGGCGCGGGCGTTCGTGCCCGGGATCACGGGTTCGACTATTGTTTCCCCGTGGACTATGACTAATCTTATCCCGTTTGCTCTCGCGTATTTTATCAGCGGCGGAAAATCTTTCGGCGGGACATGCGTAAGCTCCACGGCCGGTATTACCTTTATCTTTGTGGAAGTAAGCGCCCGCGACGCCTTTACTATCCGCGGGACGATAAAGTCTATGTTGGATATATCGGCATGGTCGGCGATGCCTATCGCCTTATAACCGATGGCGTACGCCCTCCTGACCAGTTCGGACGGCAGCAGCGCCCCGTCGCTTAACAATGAGTGGGCATGTAAGTCTATCATAAGGTTCTCCATAAAAGAATTCGCAAATCTGGTGGGCCTGAGAGGACTCGAACCTCCCGCACGCGGTTTAGGAAACCGCTGCTCTATCCTGATGAGCTACAGGCCCGGGTAAATCAAAACTTTATCAAAGAAAAGACCTTGCGGCCTTTTAACCGGTCGCGGCCGTTAAGGAAACCCAATTCTATAAGGAAGGCGACCTCGACCACTTCCCCTTTCGAGCGTTCTATCAGGTCGCAGACGGCATTCATCGTCCCGCCGGTCGCCAGAAGGTCATCGACCACAAGGACCCTGTCGTTCGGCTTGATAGCGTCTTTATGCATCTCCAGCGAGTCTTTGCCGTATTCCAATTCGTATTCAACCGAGTTGGTCTCGTAGGGGAGTTTCCCTTTCTTACGGACGGGAATCATTCCCGCGCCGAGCTGGTAGGCCACAACACTGCCCAATATGAACCCTCTTGCCTCTATGGCGACCA